>JBNLFN010000135.1:0-6625 GCA_050305555.1 Desulfobacteraceae bacterium
TTCAAAATAGTGATAGCGCGTCTCTAATCCTAAAACGATCCCATTTTTTTGGGCCGCAGGCAACAAACGGTCCAAACTGAACAGCAATGCGTCCAAGTGCGGCCTGCTTTGTTGCTTGCGTCGCTGCAGCTCTGCGAAGCACCGTTCTTGATAGACCGTTTTGCTATTTTCATCTGATTGAAATTGGTTGTAAACCGCATCGTGGCTGGCAGACATGGCCACTGCCCCACAGTGCAAGACCACCGCCATAGCTTCCAGTTCATTGGCCTGTTCGATGGTCTTAATAGTTTGCGCTACAGCCGTCCTGCGCTCTTCTCGGTCAGTCGAAGAGAGCAGAAAATAGTCGCCTCCGGGCGGCACATTGGGCTTTAATTGCGGAAAGGGACAATAGTTGTGCAGGCTGCATACCTGCAGGTTCATCTTGCTAAGATTGTCTTTGATCTGCTGCAATATATCCCGGGTGATGCGACAGTCCAACTCAAAATGGGAAATACCATGTTGTGTCAACGTTTGTAGCAGTTGAGTCCCGTGATCGATGGATGTGGAGATAAATGAAGTGGAAAGTGCCAGCATCAGTGGCTCCCTTAAGGATCTTTTTGACAAACCCATTCAATCATGATTTTTGAAAGGCGGATTAATCATACTATCGCGAGAAGATGAGTTGCAACCCTGACGTCCATTGGATGGCCTATGACGGAAACACTCAGCCATTTAGAAGTTGAAGTCAAATTCCACCTGTCCCGCCCTTCAGACATGCGACAACGCCTTGACGCCATAGGTGCAACTGTCCAGGACAAGGTTTTCGAAACCAATGTTCGCTTCGAAGATCAAGATTGCTCGTTGATCAAAAAGAGCCAGCTGCTTCGATTGCGCCAGGACAAAACATGCCGCTTAACCTTCAAATGCCCATCCCGGGAAAATGATAGCGAGTGCAAAATCTACCAAGAGCTGGAGGTGGGGGTCAGCGATTTGGAAACTATGACGGCTATATTAAATGCGCTGGGCTATCAAGGCGTTCAAGTTTACGAAAAATGGCGTCAAACGTTTAAATGGGGCAATGTGGTGATATGCATGGACACCATGCCTTATGGCGATTTTCTTGAAATAGAAGGCCCCCAAACGAGCATCCAGGCGGCTGCCAAGGCCCTTGATCTGTCATGGGGCAAAAGAATACTGGGCAACTATCTGGCTATATTCGAAATATTGCGCAAAAGGAACCATCTGCCTTTTAACGATGTGACCTTTGATAATTTTAAACAATATCCGATAGATATAAAAACTTACTTGCCATTGTTTGAAGCAGAGCACGAAAAACATCAACACTTGTTATTTTAAAGATAACGGACCTATACCCCAAATTAAGATTTAAATGGATAGCGACCCTGAAAAAATCAAAATTATGTCCCTGAACCTGCGTTTTGGGCTGGCCGATGATGGCCCCAACCTGTGGGAACATCGCTGTATCGCTTACCCGGACTTGTTAAAGAATTTTCCGATGGATTTTTATGCATTCCAAGAGGCCAACGATTTTCAAATCGATTTTCTCAACAATTTGCTCACAGAATATAACTATATTGGGCAGCGCCGGCCTGCCCCGGACCGTTGGCAGGACAATGTCATATTTTTCCATCGGGCCTGGGAGTGTGTGGCCCAGGATCACTTTTATTTAAGCGCCACACCCGACGTACCCAGCAAATTCAGCCAAAGCCGCTGGCCACGGCAATGCACACTGGGCATCTTCAAACGTCGGCAGCAATCACTGATCTGTCTCAATACCCACCTAGACTTTGACGCCGAGGTGCAACGCCGTAGCGCCCTGCTGATCCAGCAGCGCCTGTTGCGACACAATCCGGAATGGCCGACTCTGCTGGTCGGTGATTTTAATGCTTCAGCGTCCAGTAGTTGCTATGCCGAATTTACGCGGATGGACAACGGCGCAGCCCAATTTAAAAATGCTTTTGATCCAAAGGTCCAAGGCGGGAGCTATCATGGTTTTAAGGGCCACATGACAGGTATGGCCATCGATTGGATTCTGTATCGAGGACGATTATCGGTTCAATCCGCCCAGGTGGTTGCTCAACAATTCAAGGGCTACTATCCATCGGATCATTTTCCCATTACGGTTACATTTGGCTGGGCATAAGGTCGATCAGGATGCAATCGGCAAACGGTAGACGCCGATGGCGCCGGATACCACCGAATGTGTCGAGATGATAACTTGCTATTTGGATTTAAGCGCTTGGCAGGCCACGCTCGCATTCAGCTTACCACCGGCCTCCACAATCAAATCACGGCACTTGACATCACCGGAACATTTGCCGGTGGCTAAAATGACCAGGGCTTTGTCAGCCTCTATTTGACCCTCGAATAGTCCCCCAATGGTGATGTCATTGGCACGCGTTTCAGCATAAACAGCGCCTTCTTCGGCGATCACCACATTGTCGCCGGTCACGGCGCCCTTGACCGTACCTTTGATCACCAAACGGCCCTTTCCCACAACCGTGCCGTCTACGGTAAAACCCTCATCGATAATGGAAAATTTCTTGGCGTCATTTTTCACTGCGGCTCTCCTTGTATTGTCGGTTGAGATGGATTGGGAGATGTTTCTGCCGGTGGCGCAATTCGTTCATCTGGGGAACCTGAATCGGTAGAATCAGGATCATTATTCATATCCGGCATGCCCTGGCTCTCTGTTTCCGGGGCGTTTTGCCCAGAGGGAGTGGCCGGTGTTTCCGTCTCTGTCTGAGCATCAGATGCAGCCGGTGTCTCGACAGTCGGGGCGTCAGGATCAGCAGCAGTGCCGCTATTATCCGGCGCGGGTGAAGGCACCTGTGGTTGCGCTGACGGTTGTTGCACCGGTATCGGTGGAACGGCCAAAGGGGTCGTCATTTTTTCAGTTGCTTTTGGTTTGGGTTCGGGCACGATTAGTTTTGGTTTCGGCTTTACTTTAATTTCAAAGTTGTGGTCTCTGCTCGTTAACAAATCGCCATTTGAAGCATAAATAAAGATAGTGGCTAAATTGTATCGTATGGGTGTTTTTTGATTAAATGCTTTAAAATTCAGGGTTCGAAAATTATTAATCTTAAATGCTTTGCCACGTTTGCCACTGGGTTTGCCGTCGATCAACTGCACACGAGGAACTGCCATCCATTGAATGGGCGGATCATCCTGCTTTTTAAACACTACCACTGAGCGACCTGATAGAGGGACTTTGGGTGAGGAGGTATTATAGATGCGAAAAGCAAGACTAAGCAATTGGCGTTCGGGCTGGTACGACACTTTTATGCCACGTGCATCCGCATTCAACCGGACCGGTTCTGCCGGCGGTTTGGGCTGCTCCGGCTTGGGTTGTGTTACCTGGGTGGGTTTCTCTGCAGGCTGGGTATTGAATTTTGCGCTCGGTTCTTGATCGGTTGCGGGGGCCTTGATCTGTTGCTCTGCTTGCGGTTTGGCGATATCGATCTGTTCCTTTTTGATGACCATTTGGGTGAGTAGCAGATCCTTTTCGTCTCTCAGTTCGGCAAGTTGCTTTTGGGATATTTTCAAATCCGCTTCCAAGGTATCTATTTTACCCGTGCGGATAGCCAATAGGATGGCCAAAACCACAACCGTGATTAACAGGACAACCAACCCGCCAATCATACTCAAAGCGATGCTTTTAAATCGCCGGAAGGGAACCACCTGTCCATGCTCGCCTACCAGCATCACACTCCAGTAGCGGTCCCCAATTTTAGCTTTACCATTCTTTTTGTTTGCCAGATCTGTATTCATTTTCATCCATCATCCGCGATGGGCACCTTACCGTGTGCTGTATCTCATTTATGGCAAGAATGCCGGTTCTAACCCAATCATATTCACAAAAGGCAATAGGCCGGACAACACGCTTAACCTTTCGACTTGACGTAAACCATGGTGCCTTGACCCGCACCAAGCCTTTGAGCGGCGTTGCCGCCGGCGACCGCAATCTCTAAACAATTGTGGCTGCCAATCAAGGCCAATGGGGTTTGCGATGCGACGCCTTCGTAATTTTGAGCCATGCCTTCAATGCAGTGTTGCCCCACCCGAATGAGAAGAACGGGCGGTTCAGCCGTATCGTCCAACTGCTGCAATTGAGCAGCCTCAATATTGGTGATCAGGTTGCCGAATCGATCGATATAAACCACCTCTCCCGCTAATTCCCCGGTTGGCAACAACTCAGCTTGCTTAGGATCTATTGTTGTGAGTTGAGCCACCACCATGGTCGATCCCACATCCGTTAGTTGATACCCTTTGGACAAATGCGCGGCCACCGGCGCAAATATATCACGACCGTGAAATGTCCGGCTCACCGGATGTCGGAATAGGCGCTTGTTTTCCACCCGGACAATGATTTGGGGCGTAAGATTGCCCCATACCAGCGGCAAGAAGCCGTTGTCCGGTGCCAAAAAAAAATAGCCATCCAGCTCGGCTGCCAGAATTTGCCTGGCGCTGCCCACCCCCGGATCCACGACCGCCAGATGAGTGGTTCCTTTGGGAAAACAACCATACGCTGATCGCAATATATGAGCGGCGGCGGCGATGTTTTGGGGCGGCGTATGGTGACTCACATCAACGAGGGTCACTTGGGGATTGATCCCCAGGATCACCCCTTTCATGGCGCCTACATATTCGTCCCGGGTGCCAAAATCGGTCAACAATGAGATAACAGACATCTAAAAAATCTTCTCCTGAACTGTATATCCCATGTGGCGGTAAGCACGTTCTGAGGCTTTGCGCCCGGAAGAGGTCCGAATGACCATCCCGATTTTTAAAAGATAGGGTTCAACCACATCCACTAAAGTATCGGACTCTTCCTGCAAAGTGGCGGCGATGGCTTCAATGCCCACCGGCCCGCCATGATAATAATCGATAATGGTCTTTAAATACATACGGTCCAGGCGTGTAAGCCCCTGATTGTCCACGCCTTCCAGAAAAAGGGCCTCCTCCACAGTCTTGTTGGAAATTTGACCATCACCTCTGACCTGGGCATAGTCCCGCACCCTTTTCAACAAACGGTTAACCACGCGTGGCGTTCCTCGTGATCGCCGCGCCAGTGATGCTGCGCCGGGATCGTCCACCTGAATTTTTAAAATAGCCGCTGAGCGCAAAATGATTTGGATCAGGTCGTCCTCGCCATAAAAATCGAGATTGCGAAATAAACCAAAACGATCCCGCAAAGGCGCTGAGAGCAAACCCACACGTGTGGTCGCCCCCACAATGGTGAACTGATTCAGCCGATACCGATGGCTGCGCGCATGCACCCCCTTGTCAAAAACAAAGTCCACTGCAAAATCTTCCATGGCCGGGTAGAGAAACTCCTCCACGTTTTTGGGAATGCGATGAATTTCATCAACAAAGAGCACATCACTCTCTTCCAAATGGGTCAGAATACCGATGAGATCGCCCCCTTTTTCAAGGGCTGGGCCGGATGTTACGGTCAAGCGACCGCCCATCTCTTTGGCAATTATGTGGGCCAAGGTGGTCTTACCCAACCCGGGGGGGCCGTGAAACAAAACGTGTTCAAGCGGCTCTTCACGTTTCAGCGCCGCCTCAATAGCAATTTTTAGGGAGTCTACTACTTCACGTTGGCCAACGTATTCATCCAGGCACTCCGGCCGCAAGGTTTGAATCTCTCTATCCAGATCCGCCGGCGTGCAGACACTGTCCACAATGCCTTGGGTATTGGACCGGTGCGTTAAGATATCATCTGGCATGATCGGTTACCTGGGTTGGGGCCATCAATGGTTACCCGTTGGTACGGGTCTCTCCTCGGTAGACTTCGTCAAACAGCTCTTCAGGCGTTGTAATTTTAGGGTTACGATCAAACGCCTCCTGAATCATGCGCTTGGCATCAGCCGGGCGGTGGCCCAATTGATTGACCAATACCTCCAGTACCGGCTGCAAAAAGTCCTGGGGATCGGATTTGGCAGCCCCCTTTTGGGTCCGAATGAGGGCAAATTTACTCATTTTGCCTTGCAGCGTGGCCACGATTTTTTGAGCCGTACGCGCCCCAATGCCTTTAAGTTGTTTAAGCTGCCCCACATCATTGGTTTCAATGGCTTGCGCAATCTCGCTGATGGGTCGGGTAAGCGCTTTGACTGCTTTTAACGGACCAATGGCTTCAACGGAGATGAAGTGCTGAAAAAACTCTTTTTCAGCTTCAAGATTAAAACCGATCAAGGTCGGCTTGGGTTGACGCTCGGTTTGGTGATAGTAAATATACAAGGCGATTTCATCACCCACTTCTTTGGCATCAAGGGTGCTGCGCACAAAGCTCGGCACCAACACTTCATAGCCCACCTGGTTGGCGAGCAACAGAATGCGATCCTGTTCAGCGTTGAGCATCCGGCCTTCTATGTATCCGATCATTTATATCTCTGTCTATTGCCTTGGGAACCCATATTGTTGATACCTCACAGTTGCAAAAACCGGAGGGCGCCAGAGCCAAGGCATCCAAGGGTGAAGCCGTAGGCATCCTACTGCGAGCCCTTGGTAACGCGGGATCTGGAGTCCTTTCTTGCCCGCACCGTTGCAAAAGCCGGAGGGCGCCAGAGCCAAGGCACCCAAGGGTGAAGCCGTAGGCATCCTACTGCGAGCCCTTGGTAAC
>JBNLFN010000136.1:0-42018 GCA_050305555.1 Desulfobacteraceae bacterium
TTCAGGACATCACCATCCTGCACAAGGCCGAAGTTGAAAAAAAGGAGCTGGAAGCCCGGCTGGCCCGTTCCCAGAAGATGGAGGCCTTGGGACTTCTGGCCGGCGGCGTCGCCCATGACCTGAACAATGTCCTTTCCGGTATTGTCAGCTATCCTGATCTGATGCTCAAGCGTTTGCCGGACGACAACGATCTGAGGAAACCGCTCAGCGTTATGCGCGATTCAGGCCAAAAAGCCGCGGCCATTGTTCAAGACCTATTGACCCTGGCCAGGCGGGGCGTAACCAGCGTGGAAATTATCAATTTCAATGATCTGATCAACGAATACCTGGCGTCACCCGAATTTGATAAACTTCAGTCTTATCACCCGGAGGTCGAAATTAAAGTCAATCAGCATGCCCACCTGCTGAACATCAACGGTTCGACCGTACACTTGAAAAAATCGCTGATGAACCTGGTCTCCAACGCGACCGAAGCGCTACCGGAGGGTGGAAAGGTGCAGATCTCCACCCAGAACCGGTACCTCGACCGACCGCTCAAAGGATACACAAGCATCAATGTAGGTGAATATGTCGTGCTAGGTATAGAAGACAACGGCAGCGGCATCCCTGCCGAGGATTTGGATCGGATTTTCGAACCCTTTTTCACCAAAAAGAAAATGGGCCGCAGCGGCACCGGCCTGGGGTTGGCGGTGGTTTGGGGCACGGTGGAGGACCACAACGGCTACATCGACGTATCCAGTGCCCCCGGCAAAGGCACGCGAGTTGAGCTTTACCTGCCGGTAACACACGAGGATCAAAAGCACCAGCACGAACCCATCCCTTTGGAAGACTATCAGGGTAACGGCGAGCGCATTCTGGTAGTGGACGATATGGAGGCCCAGCGTGAAATTTCCTACGAGATGCTCACCACGCTCGGCTACCAGGTGGAAACTGCCGCCAGCGGCGAAGAAGCCGTCACCTTTCTGAAGGATCATATTGTGGATCTGGTGATTCTGGACATGATCATGGACCCGGGTATCGACGGGTTGGAAACCTATAGGCGCTTGCGAACCCTGCGCCCTGATCAAAAGACACTCATCGTGAGCGGATTTTCCGAAACCGAGCGGGTCAAAAATGCCCAACGGCTGGGCGCAGGAGCTTATGTTAAAAAGCCCTTCAACATCCAGACCATCGGATTGGCCATCCGCCGGGAATTGAAAGATTAGGGTTCGCACAAAAACAACTTCAGATTTTTGTGATAAAATTACGTAAACGGAGCCGCAAAACCCCATCTATGACACATATATCTGTTATTATGATAAATCTGTGCACCTATCGAATATGCGGAGATGACAACAACACCTTGAACCAAAGGAAAAGCTTGTGCCGATAAACAACGACGTTCAGGGCAAGCAGCGACTGCGTTTGCTGCGATTCAAAATGGCCCTGGCCACGTATGCGGTTGTAATTGTGGCAACCCTCCTGATCACACGTCTCGGACTGGGGGTGATGAGCAGCGCACAATGGACAGTGTTCATTGGACTCGCGCTGCTGGTCAATAGTATATTCTTCGTTCTGTTTCACACCAACGCCAATTTGCGGTTTTCAGATCCGTCGCTAACCAGAGAACAGATCCTATGTTCGACCATGTGGGGTATGGTGGTTTTATACTCCCTGCCAGCGGCACGCCCGATTGTGTTGCAGTTTTATCTGCCCGCTTTCAGCTTTGGCATGCTGCGTCTGACGCGACGACAATATTTGGCAATGGTGGTGTACGCGATGGGACTTTATGCTGCGCTCCTGACCTTAGAGTGCTTCCAGGCACGCCAGGGATTCAACATCAAATATGAGCTGTTCCTTTTCACCGTGTATGGCATTTTGCTGACGTGGTTTGCATTTTTTGGCGGCTATGTTTCAAACATCAGGCGACGCCTGCGGTCACAAAAAGAAGTAATTCAAAAGGCCCATGAGGACATAAAAATCGAAATGGAAAACCGCAAAGGCGCGGAAATCGAAAAAGATAAGCTGATTGTTGAACTCAAAGATGCGATAGACAAAGTGAAAACCATGAGCGGCCTGCTCCCGATCTGTTCATCCTGTAAAAAGATAAGAGACGATAAAGGATATTGGAACCAAATAGAGAGCTACATCCGAAGCCATTCAAACGCAAATTTTAGTCATAGTATTTGTCCTGCTTGTGCCAAAAAGCTCTATCCTGATTTTTCGGGCAACAAATAATTACAGGCCTATTTACCATAAAAGAAGATGGTTACCCCACCAACGGGCGCCGCAGCACGGTGTCTTTGCACCAGCGTTTGTCGTCGCGTTTGGGGTACTCCAGGGTGAAGTGCAGGCCGCGGCTCTCTTTACGGTGTAGGGCGCACTTGATGATCAGTTCGGCCACCACGGCGATGTTGCGCAGTTCGATGAGATCGGGCACCACTTTGAAATTCCAGTAGTAGTCGTGAATCTCTTGCTGGATGATCTCGATGCGACGCTGGGCGCGTTCCAGACGTTTGTCCGATCGGACAATGCCCACATAATTCCACATCAGGCGCCGGATTTCGTCCCAGTTGTGGGCCACCATGATCATCTCATCGCTGTCGCTGGTGCCCACATCGTCCCAGGTTGGGGTTTCTGGCAGGGGACTGAAATCAGCGGCCTGTAGCTCTTTGATGGTTTGCTGGGCCGCCGCCTCGGCATAAACCAGGGCCTCCAGCAAGGAGTTGCTGGCCAGGCGGTTGGCCCCGTGCAAACCGGTGCATGCGGTTTCGCCGACAGCGTAAAGGTGCCGGATGTTGGAGTGGCCGTACATATCGGTGACCACGCCGCCACACATGTAGTGGGCCGCCGGCACGACCGGAATGGGCGACTGGGTAATGTCCAACCCTAAGGAAAAACACTTGGCGTAAATGTTTGGAAATCGGTCTTTGATAAAATCCGGCGGACGATGGGAGATATCCAAAAAGACGGATTCGGCGCCGCTTTTTTTCAATTCGCTGTCGATGGCCCGGGCCACCTTGTCGCGGCAGGCCAGATCCTTGAGCGGGTCGTAGCCGGCCATAAAAGCATTTCCGGCTGCATCCATAAGCACGCCGCCTTCACCCCGCACGGCCTCGGATATCAAAAAGTTCTTGGCATCCGGATGGTAGAGACAGGTAGGGTGAAATTGCACAAACTCCATGTTGGCCACCGTAGCCCCGGCCCGATAGGCCATGGCCATGCCGTCCCCGGTGGCAATGTCGGGATTGGAGGTGTAGCGGTAGACTTTGCCGGCACCGCCGGTGGCCAGTAAGGTAATATGGGCGGCAAAAGTTTTGACCTGACGAGTGCTGCGTTCGAGCACATAGGCGCCACAGCAAAAATCTTCATGGGTGGTGGTGACAGTGCCGCGCCGCATGCGGGTGGACATGGTGATCAAATCGATAGCCATGTGGTTTTCATATAAGGTGATGTTGGGATGTCTGCGTGCATGGTCCACCAACACCCGTTCGACCTCCTGACCGGTCATGTCATGGGCGTGTACGATGCGGTTTTTGCTGTGGCCGCCTTCTCGGCCCAAATCAAATGCGGGTAGAGCGGCACGGGTCCCAGTGCTATCCTGGTGCAGGTTGAATTTCACCCCCATCTCCATCAATTCTGTGATGGCCCCGGGTCCTGCTTGGATCACCTGTTCGACCACATCACGGTTGCACAGGCCATCACCTGAAGCCAGGGTGTCTTCGATATGCATATCAAAGCTGTCGGTGCAGCCGAAAACCGAGGCGATGCCGCCCTGGGCCAGATTGGTGCTGCTGGTCATGGCCTCTTTCTTGGTCACCAGGGCCACGCTACCCTGCGCCGCAACTTTAATGGCATACATCAGACCGGCAATGCCGCTGCCGATGACCAATACATCCGTTTTTATATCTGCCATTGTCTCACGCTTCGGGATAGAGTCCTTTGGGGCATGGGCAGGCAAAATAAGGAGGGGATTTCACCCTTTTCACTTGAAATCCCCTAAGAACAGCCATTGTGTTTTTATTCCGTCCCTATAATAAAGAAGAGCGGCGCTTGGGGCGTTTTAAAACAAAACCGGTGATAAATCCCAATATGATCAGGCCGCCGCCGATCAAAATGCCCCTCAGGATCTGGCTGCTGAAAAGGGCCTGCAGCTCCTGCTCCAAGGTGTCTTGCTTGGCGCGCGCATCAGTGGCGTCTTTAAGGGCTTTTTGATACTTGGCCTTAAGTTTTAAAAATTCTTTGGACTCTTTTTTTAAAGTTTCATGCTCAGCGGTGAGCTTTGCAAGCGCCGCCTGAGTCTGGGCCAAATCACCGGATAGACTTTTGCCTTGGGTACTCACTTGGCCGAGCTGCTGCTGCAAGGCCTGGTGTTTTTCCTTGAGTTGGGCATACTGGCCCTGCAAACGCGCCAATGTTCTGGCAGCCGGCTCCTGGCTGGTAAGGTAACGTGTCAACGCCCAGCCTTGCTTGTCGCCGGCGGTGCGAACCTCGGTCCATTCCTCACCTTCGGTCACCACCTCGAGTGTGCGGCCGGTGGGCAGCAGGGCAATGATCTTGCGATCGGTTCCCGGGCCGGTGCGCAGGGTAATGGTGGGTCCGCTTGCCCCTTCAGCCACATAGAGGGTTTTGGCTGTAGCCATAGAGGCCATCAAAGCAAGGCCCAACAGGCTCAATATCACTGTCTTCATGGTTCGCTTCATTTTTTGCACTCCCTTGGATATAGGTTCCCCAGCGTTGGAATGTGGCGTATTCTTTGACAAAATGGTGCCGTATGTCAATAATTTCTTTAAACTGACCGAAGATTATGATAATTTTGGATCAGATACATACAAATTGAGAATAGACCATGATTGCTTACGATTTACAATGTCAAAACGGACACGCCTTTGAAGGCTGGTTTGAAGATTATAAAGCCTTTAGCAAACAGCAGAAAGAGGGCCTGATTGCCTGCCCGGTGTGCAACGACACCCAGGTGTGCCAGGTCCCTTCGACCTTTGCCATCAAGGGCAAGCCCTCCGGCCAATCGCTGCCCGACGGCCCTTTGCCCGATCCGGAAACCATGGCGCATGCCATCGCGCATTACGTGGATCAAAATTTTGAAAACGTGGGTGCCAACTTTGCCACCGAAGCCCTTAAAATTCACTATGGCGTGAACGAACCCCGCAATATCCGCGGCGTGAGCACTGCCAAAGAGGAAGAGACCCTGCGCCAGGAGGGAGTGGCATTTTACAAAGTGCCGGTGCCTGCGCCGGAACCCTCTGGACCGTCCGATTCGTCTGATTCGTCTGATTCTGAAACCTAAAACCATTCTTTATTCACATCCGGGTTCAGGCGCCAGGCCAGCAACGACTGCCGCTGGCGGGGTTGGTCGGTCTGTACGGCGATACGTACCGCCTTGGGTGAGCCGATGACGATGACCATCTTTTGGGCACGGGTCAAGGCCGTGTAAAGCAAATTGCGTTGCAACATCACGTAATGTTGGGTCACCAGCGGCAAAATCACCACGGGGTATTCCGAACCCTGGGATTTGTGTACCGAGATGGCGTAGGCCAAAGTCAACTCATCCAGATCGGCATCATCATAGACCACCTGGCGCTGCTCGTAGGCCACCTTCAAGGGGGCATCTTTGCCGCCCACCTGGCACACCGTACCGATCTCGCCATTGAAAACCTCTTTCTGGTAGTTGTTGCGCAGATGCATCACTTTGTCGCCCACGCCGAATACAGATGGATTGCCCTGGCGTGGATTGAGGGCCGCTTGCAGTTTGCGGTTGAGTTCAAGTGTCCCCAGCGCGCCTTTGTGCATGGGTGTGAGCACTTGCAGATCGCGCACCGGGTCCATACCCAACTGATTGGGAATGACATCGGCGCATAGGGTCACAACGGCACGGGCCACTTTTTGTGGATCGCTCTGTTCAATAAAGCTAAATTCGGTTAATGGCGTTTCCTGGGGCAAGGCAAGCAACTGGGGCAGCTCGCCCTGGCGCACTTTGTGGGCATTGGCAATGATGGGACTTTTATCGGCCTGACGAAACACCTTTTCAAGGGCAAAGGTTTTAACGGCCCGGGAGGCGATCAGATCGGCCAGAACCGTACCGGGTCCCACCGACGGCAATTGGAACTCATCGCCCACCAAAATCAACACCGCGCCATGGGGCAGTGCCTTGACGATGCCGACCATCAGCGGCAAATCCACCATAGAGGCTTCATCCACAATCAGGGCTTCGGTATCCAAAGGGTTGTCCTGGTCGTGTTCGAAATGGCCCTCGGCCAGGTTATAGCCCAGCAACTTGTGCACCGTGGCTGCCGACCGTTGGGTGACTTCAGCCATACGGCGCGCCGCTCGTCCAGTGGGCGCCGCCAGGTAATAAAGTCGTCCCATGGCATCGAAAAGCGCCGCGATGGCTCGAATCAGCGTCGTCTTGCCTGTGCCCGGGCCGCCGGTGATGATCACCACTCGCTCTTGAAACACGCTTTGCAGGACCTGTATTTGCCTGTCCGACAGGGTGATGGCCAAGCGCTGCACCACAGTAGCCATGATGGTGTCACTGTTTACCTGGGGCATGCGCACCGGAATGGTAAGCATGGCCCCGAGCCTCTGGGCGATGCCCACTTCGGCATGGTACAATTCTGCCAAATAGACCGGCGAATGGGGTGCATCGCCATCGATGGCAATATCGCCGGCCTGGTTCATGTGGGCCAACGCACTTTGAACGGCGTGATAATCCAGGTCGAACCCTTCAGCACAATGGCTCTCCAATGCCTGCCTGGCCACAAAACTATGGCCCTTGTCACACGCTGCCAATAGAAGATGGCGCACACAGGCGGCGGCGCGCTCGGCTTCATCGATGGGTAGATCCGATTGTCTGACGATGGCATCGGCAATGTAAAAACCAATGCGCGGTATATCGGCGGCCACCTGATAGGGATCGTGGCGCAGAATCTGGATGGCATCCGGGCCGTAGGTTTTATAAACTTTGGCGGCATAGGCGGGTTTGATGTCGTGGTCTTGTAAAAACTGCATCAGGGTGCGCACCCCGTGATGGGCCTGCCAGGACTGGTGGATGCGGTCGGCTTTGTGGCGTCCGATGCCCTTGACTTCAGCAAGGCGTTGGGGCTGCTGCTCGATGACGCTCAGGGCCTCTTGTTGAAAGTGGGCGATCAATCGATCGGCTGTTTTGGAACCAATACCTTGAATCATTCCGGAGCAGAGGTAGCGCCGTATTTCATCCACATCGGCAGGCAAAAGCACTTCGAATTGCTGCACTTTAAATTGCTGACCATAGCGCGGATGCTGGGACCAGTTGCCTTTCAAGCGCAAGGTTTCGCCGGGACGTGATTCAGGCATGTGCCCCAGCACGGTGACCATATTCTGGTTTTGGGCCACCCGAAATTTAGCAATCATAAAGTGGGTGTCATCACTGCGAAAGGTGATGCGCTCAATGCGCCCTTCGAGCTGGGTAGTGGACGTGTCGATCATGGCACCGAGACAACAGGAAGCTGACCGGTCAATATAAGATGGGCGGCGGCCTTTAAATCAGCCACAACGGCAGTGGGTTGAATGCCCTGGGCGGCCAGCGCTTTTTGGGCCCGGGGCCCGCATCCGGTCTGAACGAGGATGGTGGCCCCGCAACCGGCATTGAGCGCGCACTTCACATCTTTGGCATTGTCACCGATCATCACGCTCTGCAGCACATCGATGCCGTGGCGCGTCTTGGCCTGGAAGATCATGCCGGGCTCAGGCTTGCGGCAGTCGCAGCCTTCATCCGGCCGGTGGGGACAAAAAAAGATGTCCCATATCTTTGCCCCGGCGGCTTCAGCGGCCTGGCGCATACGCTGGTGGATATCTTCCAGCACGGCCGGCGGCACCATGCCCCGACCGATGATGGATTGGTTGGTAATCAGAATCAAGCGATAACCGACCCGGCTCAGATCGGCCATGGCTTCAAGACTGCCGGGAAGAAATTCAAACTCTTCCCAACACTTGATATACTCAGACGAGTCCACATTGATTACACCGTCGCGATCCAGAAAAATGACCTTTTCAAGTGACACCGTCAATGACATCCTTTCTTACTCCGCCACAACAAACGCCCCGTCAAACCCTTCCCGGATTAGCTGTGCTTCATATTCCTGGGCGGCTTCCAGTGAGTCGGTGTGGCCCACACGGACGCGGTAAAAAGTGCGCATGCCGTCAAAAAAGGTGGTCATGTGAGCGTTCTGGTAGCGCTGGCCCAGCTTGTCCACCAATCGTGCCGCATTGGTGTGTTCAGTAAATGCTCCCACTTGAAAAGTAAAGTTGCCCGAGTAGTAATCAATGGGTACATATCGGGGTTTTTGACCGTCGGCCGTTGCAGGCGCCGGCGCGCCCAAGGCTTCGATGCGCACTTGCGCCGTGCCGGGCCCTACCAGGCCGATCTGCTCGGCGGCGGTGTAGGACAAATCGATGATGCGGCCTTGCACAAAAGGTCCCCGGTCGTTGACGCGCACATCCACATGGCGTCCGTTTTGCAAATTGTTTACCCGCACATAGGTACCCAGGGGCAGGGTTTTGTGGGCCGCCGTCATAGCGTACATATCATAAATTTCACCGTTTGAAGTTTTACGGCCATGAAATTTTTCACCATACCAGGAAGCTTTGCCCTGCTGTTCGAAATTGCGCGCATTGGCAATGGGCTGATACCAGGTTCCCATGACCCGGTAGGGCTTGGGATAGCCCTTCGGTGCGGGCGGGGGCGGCTCCGACGGCGGATAGTAAGGGGAGATGCTACTGCAGGCCAGCAGCAGGAGGCAACTGCATAACGCGGCGGGCAACGCGTATAGAATTAATCTAATGTCCTTAAGGTTTAGCCAATGGTGCACAGCGGGCGGGGTGCGATTACACCGGAAATAGTCCATTTGCAGTTCTTCGCTTTCATCCTATTTTACGAGAGCCAACTTCACCACATCTATCATTTTATCGACAAAATGGAACTTGATCTCCTTTTTCACTTTTGCAGGAATGTCGATCAGGTCCTTTTCATTTTCTTTGGGCATGATCACCATTTTTATACCCGCCCGATGGGCGGCCAGCATCTTATCTTTTATGCCGCCTACGGGAAGCACTTGCCCGCGAAGGGTAATCTCGCCCGTCATGGCCAAATCCTTGCGGATCTTTTTGTTGGTGAGCAAAGAGACGAGGGCGGTCAGCATGGTCACACCGGCCGAGGGGCCGTCTTTGGGAATAGCACCAGCGGGGACGTGGATATGAATGTCCATGCGGGTGTAAAAATCCTCGTCCACATTGAGCTGTTTGGCATTCGCTCGAATGAAACTCATGGCGGCGGTGGCGGACTCTTTCATCACATCTCCCAACTGCCCGGTCAGGGTCAGGCCTTTGCTGCCCTTCATGGCAGTCGCTTCGATAAAGAGCAAATCGCCGCCTACCGGTGTCCAGGCCAGCCCCATGGCCACACCTGGGGTGCTCAGGCGCGCTTTGGCCTCGGATGTAAATTTGACGGGCCCCAAATACTCAGCCAAATCCTCCACTTTAATAGCGGCTTTTTTGATCTTGCCTTCGGCGATCTTGGTGGCCACGCCGCGACAAACCGTAGCGATTTCACGCTCCAGGTTGCGCAGCCCGGCTTCACGCGTGTAGCCGGAGATGATGCGGCGCAGGGTGCCCACCGAGATGGTAATCTGCTTGGAATTGATGCCGTTTTCTTTTCTTTGACGCGGCACCAGATAACGCTGGGCGATCTTGACCTTTTCATCTTCGGTATAGCCCAGGAGCTGAATCACCTCCATGCGGTCCCGCAACGCAGAGGGGATGGTGTCCAGCACATTGGCGGTGCAGATAAACATCACGCGCGACAGATCAAAACTGACATCCAGGTAGTGATCCGAAAAGGTGTGGTTTTGTTCGGGGTCCAACACCTCAAGCAAGGCCGAGGAAGGATCGCCGCGAAAATCGCTGCCGACTTTATCAATTTCATCCATCATGAAAACGGGGTTGTTGGAACCGGCGCGCCGCAGGCCTTGAATGATGCGTCCGGGCAGGGCGCCCACATAGGTGCGCCGGTGGCCCCGAATCTCTGCTTCGTCACGTACACCGCCCAAAGAGATACGATGGAACTTGCGCCCCAACGCACGTGCGATGGAAGCGCCCAATGACGTTTTGCCGGTGCCCGGGGGACCGGCAAGGCACAAAATGGGACCTTTGGAATCGGGTTTGAGTTTTCGCACCGCCAGGTACTCCACAATGCGGCGCTTGGGTTTATCCAACCCGAAATGATCGTCATCTAGCACTTTGCGGGCCTTTTTTATATCCATATTGTCTTGGGTACCCTTCTGCCACGGCAGGTCGGTGAGCCAATCCAGGTAGGTGGAAGTGACGGTATACTCGGCCGAGGAGGGGTGCATCTTGGAGAGGCGATCCAACTCCCGCTCGGCCTCTTTGATGGCCTCTTCGGTCAGACCGCGCTCGTGAATCTTGGTGCGGTACTCGTCGATCTCAACCGTCTCGTCTTCGGTTTCACCCAGCTCTTCCTTGATGGCTTTGAGCTGCTGCCGCAGGTAGTACTCGCGTTGGCGTTTGTCCATATCTCCTTTGACCTGGGATTGAATCTTATTGCCCAGCTCCAGGATATTGAGTTGATGGTTGACCAGTTTGGTCACCATCCGTAACCGCTTGGTGGTGTCCTTTGTCTCTAAGACCGCCTGCTTTTCTTCAGCGCTGGAATTGATGGTGGAAGCGATCATGTCCGCCAGGGTGCCGGGTTCCGTGATGGAGTTTGCCATCTGACCGATCTCGCGCGGCAGCCCCGGGGACAGTTCCACAATGCGGTCAAATTGTTTGAGCATGTTGGCCATCAGGGCAGAGGTGCGATCGTCTTCATGGGTCACATCGTCAAAATGCGTCACCTTGGCCCTCAAGTAGGATTTGCTCTGCAGGTAAGATTTAATGCGAAAGCGGCTCAAACCCTGTACAAGAATCTGGGCTTTATCGTCCTCGGTTTTGGCCATTTTCAGGATCAGGGCGCTGCAGCCCACCTTGGCCAGATCGCCTTCGGTTTCAGAGTGCACATCATCCTTTTTGCTCGAAACCACCAATCCAATGATACGATCTTTGGCCATGGCCTCGTCCACCAACTTGAGCGAATCTTTGACCATCACCACCAACGGCAGCACCATTTTTGGAAACAGGGCCGCATCGTATAGCGGTAAAATGGAAAGGGTGTCGGGCAAATTTTCCGCATCGTACGATACCGAAGGTTTGCTTTCGGTCATGAAATCCTCCTTGCATATACAAGCACAAAGTATTTTTAATCAGAATACAATAGCGACAGGCCGCAAACGGTTTTCACTAGCCATCACTGATGGGAATCTTGTGGGTGCGGTGTACCTCTTGCTTGGCCATGCGAATGGACAATAAACCATTGACAAATGATGTGGCCACCACTTCAGGATCCACCGGTGACGGCACGTAAAGCACGCGCTGAAATCTACCATAGCGAATTTCAGCCAGTCGAAACGCGCCTTTGGGGTCGCGGGCCGCCTCTTTGCGCATGCCAAAAATACGCACCGCCTTGCTGTTGATCTCGACTTCCAGGTCGTCTTTCTCAACCCCTGCCAGTTCAGCCCAGATCACCACCTCTTTTTCGGTCTCATACATGTCCATCTGGGGCACCCAGCTGCAATCTTTGCAGGCAAACATGGGGTTGACCGGCCGGGGGCGAAAAATGTCATGGATCGTTTTTTCAATCTGGGACCCAATGCGATCAAATTCATCCCCCAATTGATATTTAATGTGATTCATAAAAAACTCCTGCCGACCATAAAGGTTAGGGTTGCTTATATTATGTCGTCAACATATCACCACCTAAGGCTGGTTCTTGCATATAGGTGCGGTGGTTTTGTAAAATAACATCGGTGTTTGGCTTTGTAAAGCCGCCCGGCCACATTGGGGTGCATTTATGGGATAGGGTGCATGATTCCGAAAGGAGGTACCGTTATGACTCAAGGAGAGTGGGACCCATTCAGTAACTTGTCCACTTTGCAGGATCGCATCAACCGGTTGTTTGAGGACGCTTTTCCCCGAAGCGTTGTCTTGGACGAAGAGATGGGAACCAGCACGTGGCGTCCTTTGGTGGATATTTTTGAAACTGAAAAAGGCGTGACCTTGTTGGTGGATCTGCCTGGGGTCGACAAAGACGATGTCTCATTGGAGGTCACGGAAAATGTCCTGACCATCAAAGGGAGACGGGCGGTTGCGCCGAATGTGGACGATAACCAATATTATCGCCGTGAACGCCACTACGGCAATTTTCAACGCACTTTTGCCATGCGTGCTTTGGTGCTACCCGATGAAATCAAAGCCAGCTTCAAAAACGGTGTTCTGAAAATTGAAATTCCTTCACTCGAGCAGGAAAAACCCCGGTCCTTAACCGTGGAAATATCCTGACCGGGCCATTAAAAACCACCGCCAGTTCTAACATGGGGCGCGCCGGCCGGTAGCGATGGTCCATGGTTTGCACGGCGCCAAAACAGGCAAACCGGCGCTTCTTGGCCGGTAAAGAATAAACGGCGTTGCATGGGTGTCCGCCCGAATCCCCCTCGGCCTTAGGATGGCCGCTTGGGGACCCCCAAGGCATTTGTCAATTGCGGTTTGCCAAGGATTTGCTTAGGATGACGGTATGATACCAGACCCCAACAGTCGCAGGGTAGTGGCCACCCAGTATTTTATTTACTTCGGCGTCATGGGCGTTCACTTGCCTTTTTTTAATCTCTATTGCTATGAGTTGGGCTTCAGCGGATGGCAAATTGGCTCGTTGTCCGCCACCAAGTCCCTTGTGATGATCCTTTTTTCCATTGCCTGGAGTGTTCTGGCCGACCGATTTCATAGCCGGCGCTCAATCTATTTGGGCTGTAATTTTGCCAGTGCCACGCTGTGGGCACTGTTTTTGTTTACCACTGATTTTTACTGGATGCTGGCCATCACCATAGCCTACGGCATCTTTTATGCGCCCTTGATTGCATTTTTAGAAGCCTTTGCCATGGATATTCTGGGGAAGGACAAAAAACGCTATGGCCGTATGCGGGCATGGGGCTCTCTTGCCTTCATCACCATGGTGCTGGTCCTGGGCCGCATCATCGATCTCTATTCGGTCAAAATTATCATCAGTCTGATATTGGCGGGTTCATGGGTCCAGGCCATGGTGGCCATAGGGTTTCCACGTGTCCAGCCAATGCCGAAGCACCCGTTTGGATCCAAACTCAAAGGGCTGCTGTGTGCTAAAGTGGCGGTCTTTCTTTTATGTGCCTTATTGATGTTGGCTAGCCATGGCGCCTATTACGCCTTTTTCTCCATCCACTTGAGAAATTTAAATTTTGATAATTTTTTCATAGGTTTATGCTGGGCCACGGCTGTAAGTTCCGAAATCGTAGCCATGATTTTCTCCGAGCGGATTTTTAAGCGCTTTGGCTACGAGACGGTTCTGATTTTTTCATTTGTCGTGGCTGTTTTGCGCTGGACCGGTCTTTGGGCCGTTGAATCGCCCGCGGGTATTTTAGCCCTGCAGATCACACATGCGCTGACCTATGGCACCTTCCACATGGCCAGCATCCTGTATATAGACACTCTGGCCCCAGCCGAGACAAAAACCACCGCCCAAGCCCTCAACAACGCCGTAACCTATGGATTGGGTTTAATGGTGGGTTTTTTTATCAGTGGCGCCCTCTATGAAAAGATCGGTTCATTTGCCTTGTTTGGCATCAGCGGGATGATGGCCCTGGCCGGCGGTTTTATTTTTCAATGTTTTGTGTTAGCCGAGAAAAAGGGACGGCATTTGTCCAGCAGGTAAACATCGGGATCTTATCATGCACTGTGGGAGCAGCGTCGCACCGCGACAGAAAAGTAAGCGGCACTGCGGTTTGTGGCGGGACGCCGCTCCTGCAAATACGACGAATCCATTTTACCCTTGCAATGGAACCCGCCTAAAGATACAAAAAACGGTCTTTACCCCCGATAAACAGGATGGCACTAAACCCGAGATCGCGAACGCGCTAACAGGCCTGGAATGAAGATTAAATTAATTTTAACCGATTCAATCTACTTTTTTCTAAATAATCTGCCGCAGATTGCGGCCTTGTGCCTGCCATGGATGGCAGCAAGTGGATTGGTCCAATACCTGATTATCACCGTGCCTGCCGAGCCGAATGGACAGCCCATGATTATAATGGCGTGGGCCTTTAATTTACTGGTGCTGCCCGTCTATACGGCGGCCTTGATTCAACTTATGGCCAAACAGGCGCAACACAAACGCCCAACGAACAGAGAGCTTCTAACAGAAGCCCTAAAGGTTTGGCAGCCTGTTTTCTTCCTCTATTTATTGATGATCGGTATCGTGGGCGCCCTTCTGGTCGGCACGCTGCTTGGATTTACCATTATAGGCCAGCTTTTTGGCGCAGCTGCCTTTAACACCGTTTTCAATTCCGGTTTCGGCTTTGTCCTTTTTATTTTAGTGGGCCTGTTGGTTTGGGTCAGACTCTCTTTTGCCCTATTTTTTCTTGTGCTGGAAGGCCGCAATCCCATCCAGGCCGTCCAGAAAAGTTTTCATGCGACCCGGCCCTATATCCATATCATCATTTTCACTGTGCTTAGCTATGTCGCGCCTTTAATTGCGGCTATACTATATTCAGGCAGCTTGTTGCCCGAAAACAACCCGGGCCATGCCATCCGGGAGCTGATCGGTGTGGCGGGTTCATTTCTACTGCTCTTTGTTAATGTGCTTCTTTTCCGAATTTACATGTCTGCCGTTAAGGATGATAAGCCCAATACGGCGTAAAAACCGCACAACCACCAAATCGAACAGAACACCTACCGACAAAAAAAGGGGCACGGCCTGACACCGTGCCCCTTTGAAGCTCACATGAGAAGCTATTTCATATAGGGTCTAATCAGTATGTCAATACGACGGTTGATGGCACGGCCGGCTGCCGACTTGTTGGAGGCCAGGGGCCGGCTTGAGCCGTAACCCACCGCAGTGAGTTTTCTGGCAGGCAACGAGCCGTTGGCCAACAGATATTGTTTTACGGATTCAGCCCGGCTTTGGGACAAACGCTGATTCGTGGCCGCTGAACCGGTACTGTCGGTATGGCCTTCAATGATCACATCGGGTCGGCCAAACGTATCAACTGCTTTTTGAACCGTCTTTAGTAAAGAATAATTGCTGGACACAATCACGGACTGGCCCACTGGAAACTGGATCGCTTTAAGACGGATGACACATTGCTGCCCTTGTTTGTATACTTCTGCGTCTTTACTAGAAAAATACCCCTGCACCTTGTTGTAGAGCTCGTTGAATTTCTTTTCAGCCGCCAAACGCTCTTTATCGGTTCGCTCTTTAAAGGTGCGACCTTCCAAATCGGCAATGCGTTGGTTCAGCTTGGCAATTTGGGCGCTTTTGGCTTCAAGCTGGGCTGCGGATGCCGAGCGATTCTCCTTGATGAACACAATATCACTAATAATGCCTTTTTCCTGATCGTCAAAGGAAACATCACGCCGGTCTGTTCCCTTAATTTGGGTGCTAATTTGATACATGTAATTTTCAATCCACAAGGCGATAGCTTCAGGCTCCATATCTTCGAGATTAAGACTGGTTTGGGTAATTTGTTTCAGGCGTTGTGCATAGAATTTTGCGGTGCGCACTTTTTCGGCAATACCCTCTACCGCATACCGATTGGCGGTGATAAATGCGTCTGCTTCAGCCAATTTGCTCTTAGCCATCGCATAGCTTTTGGGTGCCGTATCGTCCATGTCCTCATCTTTTGCTCTTTTCATCATCCTGCGCACTTCGCTCAGGGCGCTATTCTTGATGGCCCGCAACTCCAGCGCACGGTATTGGGCGTCAACGCTTTTTTTCTTCGAGACGACCGACTTGATATTGTTATTTTCAACAGATCGGGCCAGACCGAGAAATCTATTCTCCAGTTTGGAAAATTCTTTGCCGAATTGACTGGCGCCGGCTTTGATGGCGGCGTTTCGACTTTTGATCACACTCTTAAGATGAGACCGGGCGTTTTTTGCATAATTTTGGGCTTGCTGTAATTGGGCGTCGCCCAAGGCAATGTTTTCTAAAATCGCGGAAAGATCCGTCCCTTTTTTTAGCCCGTCCTGTGCTTTCTTATGAGAGGCTTGGGCCTGGGCATACCATGTGGGGGAAAGCATGTTGACTTGATCTTCTTTAGCTGCAGCCAGCTCTTTCGCCAGTTTGTCCGCAAGGGCGGCAGGGTGCTCCGACTTAGCAATGGTTTTGACGTTTAACGGCGACTGGGCACAGCCGAACAACAGCACGCTGCCCGCCAAAACGACAAGCGCAGATTTAAAAATTGTAGTCTTCATTTGTTCTCACCTTTCTTATCAATTCTTACCAATCCCCCATATGCTTGCGATGGACTCGCACAAAACGCCCAAACTTTTTCATCCGAACAGCTGACGGGTATCATATTACACAAAGTCGCGACCCGTCCAGTATCTTTTGCCTTTTTTAACTTTTTACAGAATATTTTTTTAGAGGCGCCATTCGAGCATAGATCACCGCATCATGACTCAAAATGGTGTGGACTTGATTTTATAAATGGAAGATCTTCTTTTTAAAGAAAAGTTTGGAGCGGGCCAACACAGAACGAAAACCCGAGCGAAGACTTTGGCGCTGCGCTAGTCGTTGTCCGAAGGAAATAGCAGATGCTTCAACCAGCCATAGAACGTATTGCCTTTTAGCACCGCCTGCTCCCATTGGATGAATTCGCGTGCCAGCCGGGTGGGATCGGCGTACCAGTCCGCTCGGGTGGTATAGCGCTCTTGGGCATCAAGTTGTTTAACCACTTTTGCGGGATTACCCGCAGCGATACAATTGTCCGGGATGGTCTCTGTGACGACCGCGCCTGCGCCGATAATACTGTTCTCACCGATGCGGACCCCCTTGCAAATAATGGCACTATCACCCACCCAGACATTTTTAGATAGATGCACCGGCACAGCCCGGCCCAATGAAACACGGTCATAAATACCATGCCAATCCGCATCCGTAATGTACACGCCGTTGGCCAACATGCAATTGTCTTCAATGATAATTTGCTTCGCTGAACTGATCCGCACACCCGGGCAGATCAAAGCGTAATCGCCGATGGCAATGCGGCCCTCCCCCTCTTTTTCCGGCCAGACAGACAACCGCACCTTCTTGTCAGATGTGGCGATCACTGTGGCATAGCGTCCGATCTTGATGGGAGCGCCAAACAACTCTACATGCCAGGGACGCATAAAAGCAAACCCCTTGCCCAAGGCATCCAATTGGGGTTGGACAAAATGACGTGCATAAAACTTCTGAAACTTGAGCCAGGCTTTTTTAATCACATATGGACGGTGGTCTTTACGCATGGCCGGCGCTGCTATCTCGAATTAAATTTGTTATGGAATGGGGCACTTGCATCGTTTAAATAACGGTTGTCACCTTGGGAGGCGCCGGGGTTTTAAGTTTAAAGCGTTAAGTTTTAAGCTAATGAACAAAAATTAGAGCCCTTTTGATTCCCAATATCTATGGTTGAATAGCTTGCCGGCCGGGGTGAGGTCGTAGAGGGCATCAGCGGCCATTAGGACCACGGCGTTGGTCCAGGAGATCTTCTCCTCGGGCCAGATGACCATGTCGGGATAGGTAAAGCCGCACAAAAAGGTGCCATCGTCAAATGTATGACCGCTGATCCAATTAAATACGATATGTGCCAGCACATCGTTGCCCATGGCCGCCAAGGCCAGCACCAATTCTGCGGATTCCGCAATGGTCACCCAAGGCTGATCTGAGACGCAACGCACGCCAATATCCTGAATTACAAATTTTTTCCAGTGGGCATCCACCCGTTCCTGGGCAGCCGGACCGGTAAGCGCACCAGCCAGGATGGGATAAAACCAATCCATGGAAAAACGCGCTTTGGTCATATTGAAATGCTGCGGTTTGGTCTGAATCGCCGCCTTAAGACGCACCAGGGCCGCATGCCATGCGGATCGCTGTTGACCCGCTATCCGGGCCAATGCCAAAGCGCATTTTAAGCTCAAACTGATGGAGCAGCTGCCGGCCAGCAACGCCATCGGGTCACATTGGCCTCGCCCATTGAGGGCCCAGTAAACTTCGCCGCCGGGAGCCTGCCACTTTGTGGCGAAGGCAACAGCGGCCTCAAGGGTGGGCCACAGATGGCGCACAAATTCATGATCGCCGGTCACCAGATAGTAGTGGTAAAGCCCCACTGCCAAATAAGCGGCATGATGGGTCTCCTGAGTATCGTCCGTGACCATGCCGTTTTCATAGGCAGCATACCAACCGCCATGGGCCAATTGCCTTTTGGCCAACCAGCCAAACGCTTTGCGGGCAAGAGACCATTTGCCGCCGATGGTCAACCCCATAGCAGCCTCCACATGATCCCATGGATCGGTTTTACCCCCAGGCCACCAGGGAATCTCCCCCCCTTGGGTCTGGGTACGGGCGATAAGGGCCGTCAGGGCCGGCACATCGATTGCCGGCTCTTGACGTTCAACAAGGGCAGGATGCTGAAAAGGCAAAAGCCGCCGCCTTTCGGTTTATTTAGCTTTTATTAAGTTAAAGGGCCAAACCCCATGTAAAGCGGTTTGTATGCAAACAATTCGCGCTTGAATAGATACTGCTCGTAGCGTCATTGTGCAAGGTCAAAATTACGTCTGAACCGCATTGACAATGACCGCCAACGCCTTAATTTAGGCAGTATTTCAATTTATTAAGCGATTCATTGCGCGAAATGGAGACAATCGATGGCCATAGAGACCAAACAGCAATACCTTGAGCGGGTTCTTGAGATGAAAAAACCCAAATGCCCCCACTGTCAGCAAGAGATGAGCCTTTGGGAGGTTCCACCGGTAAATTTCTCGGATGGATTGGGGTGGGGTGAGCCCTTTCTTTTCTTATGTTTCAATGACGAGTGCCCCCTGTACACACAAGGCTGGGATGATTTGGAAAAGAACTATGCGCAAAGGGCTTCGATGCGCTGCTTTAACTATCCAGGCACCGATCAATACGAATGCATGCCGGTTTTCAGCCCGCAAGGCGCTAAGGGCCAGATCATTGATGACCAGGTCGTGGCCGAACAAGAGGCTCTCAATGCCAACATTAAAAAGGGTTTTTCCATTCTAGCCGATTGTTACGTCAACAAAGATGACGCCACGGTGATGCAACTGCTGTCCGATCCGTGCGAACCGGCCCGGGTGAGGATTAAGGCCGCCGAGATGATCGGCGACATCGGTATTGTGGAGGCCGTTGAAGCGCTGCGCTGTATGCGGGCCGGAAATGAAATCCTGCAAAACACCATTGAGACGGCCATCGGAAAAATCCACCAACGCCATTTTACCCGCGAGTGCCCCTTTTGCGCCGAAATCATTAAAAAACGGGCCAAGGTGTGCAAGCACTGCGGCAAGGATGTTGCCGGGCAATAACTATTGATCTTAATAAAAAGGCGGGTCGCCTTTTTTTCCTTGGCATTCAAACCCAATCTCGAATGAATGGCTTCTACTCCGTATCTCGATAGAGCGCCAATTCACCGGATCGCGCGACCTTCTTAATCCCGAATGGCTTCAAAAAGCGGATAAATGCGTTTATTTTGTTTTCATGACCGATAACTTCGGTCACCAGATGCGAACTGCCGTAGTGGAGAATGCGGCCATTGTATGCCTCAACGGCTCGGCAGATTTCAGCCCGATCACTCTGGTTGGCTTTGACATAGATCAGGGCAATCTCGCGGCGCACGGCATCTTCGGTGGTCATGTTGGCCAGCTTGATCACATTAATCAAACGCCGGAGCTGCTTCATGATCATCTCAAGCTGGGATGGCGCGGCCCATGTGGTGATGGTAATGCGGGAAACTTCCGGATCGTGGGTCGGTGCACCGCAGATGGTTTCAATATTATAGCCGCGGCCGGCAAAAAGACCGACAACACGAGCCGTAACCCCGGGAACGTTATCAACCAACATGGTCAAAACATGTCTTTGGTCCTTTTCGTTTGCAACCATAATCATCCTAACGTATCAATTGTTCTGTAGTAAGGGGTTGAAGTCTGAGTATATATCCACAGAGGATACAATAAAACACATAAAATTTATAAGTTAAGTAAGTGCAGCGCCTCGAACGATATGCTAGGGCGCGGCAGCATCCACGTCGTCGCCCCCAGCAAAAGGAGTATCATCATTTTATGTAGTATCCTGACACTCGCCAAACACCATCCTTTGGTGGTCTCGAGTAGCCCGCACGAACCTCCCCCTCAGGTCCTCACAGATCTTGTACAGCATGAACTGATCTATTCAGTTCTTCCTGGCACACACGAGCGCAGCAGAGCACCCATCTGGTGTAAAAAATGATATTGATTCATTGAACTTGAAAAGAGGCCCATCGCTTATCGCCATGAAAGGTTGCCCTTAGAGATTAAACGAGACAACATCACAATCACCTGACGCTGTATTGCGTAAAGCATTGACCTTCGTGATGCTTGAATTTGGATAAGCGGAGCAATAGAACTCAGCTGCTTCCTTAACTTCCCTGTCAAACCAAAGGTGATGTCTTGGATACCCCAGCACTTGGTGCGACGCAGAAGGGCACCCGCACAACGCATGATCAATAAAAATAGCATGTCGATTATGGCAATGGGCTTCACTGTAATCTTCACTTTGCCGGACTTGGTGAACTTTTTTTCAGCAACCCGATGCTCCCAGCGAAAGCTAAATTCGTTTAGAAAACATGATAAATGTGTCCGGTATTTTAGTAACCCACAGAATTCCATAACATGGATTGAAGGTCGTTTCTATATCAATAAACAATTTATACGTATTGATATTTCACTGCTTTACTCGAGTTTGTGACTCAGACGCTACACAAAGTGCTGCATTAATGGTATTGATACACAAGTATCAGCCTGACATATTCGCAAACGAAATAAAATTGAGATGTTGGAGGCCCAATGAAAAGAATCGTCCCAGCTCTGATCGCCCCTATGTTCCTGGCCGCTACCGTCCTCGCCGCGCCGCCGCTTCAGCCCGCCAGGCCGCAGCTCAAAGCTAAGCCCGGAGTGCAAAACATTCAATCCAAACCCAAACCCCGGATCCAGCAGCGCGTGATCAAGCTGAACGCCTCCAAGATCAGGACCAGTTACGGAAGCTACGATACCTCCCTAAGGTGGGAGATCGACATCATTAACCAGAGCAACGTTCCGCTTCCGGCCAACATCCTGGAATACAAAGTCTCCCAGACCTTTAACGGCGGCAACCCCGTCCTCATGCTCAAAGGCAACGTCAATGAACCCATGGCCGTGGGGAAACAGCTTACCCTGAAGAACAGCATCAAACTCTGCTGCGGATACAACAAGATCGAAATACAAATCAGGGACAAGGCTACGGGCAAGGTTCTGGTGTCCACGGGCGCTCCCATGCCGGTGGAACCGGCCAGGGCCAGGGTACAGGTCATCGATGCCACATACCGTCTCAGCCCCAAGCCTGTCGGAGCGGTGGTCACCTACAAAAACCATGCGTCCATGCCCATCCTGGTCAAGGCCATCCTGTACCGGAAAGGTCCCGGGTCTCCCAATGCATTCACCGAGGTCGACGAGCGGAAGATCCATTTATACCCGAATCAAACCAAGGGCATCTTCTATGGTCAAAAGGCCGGGGCGTTCGACCAAATTCGCGTGGAGCTCACCCAGGAATCCCCGGCCATCCATTGTCCCAGGAATCAGTGCGTGACCTTCCCCACCTATGAGGGCAACTTCGTGGGGCAGTAGCCCGGAGAGCAGCAGGAGCACCGCTTGAGTCTTCCCGGTAATTTGATAATTCAGGAGCGCTATGCGTAAAAAAGATAGAGACGATGATAGATTCTGATTGAATGGGAAGCCCCTATAGGGCTACAAACCCAAGCCGGTTTCAAGGCAAAACCCATTCACATTGGCATCGATATGCACCAGCTTTGCTGATGAGCGCATCATCCTCAATAAAGCAGATGACCATCATAGCCCCTCGGCACTTCGGACATAGCAGTGGATCAATTTGATAGATTTGCTGAATCAGCCGCGCCCAGTTCCTGCGAAATGCCGCAGATGACACTTCCGATTCGACCAATGCCGGCACCTGATCATCTGTGCCGGCTTTTTTACGCCTGCCGCGTGATTTATTACTAGAAGCTATCTCAAAAAATTGAGGACCGCAAAAACGTGAGAACGCTGCGACGGCCCACAAGATGCTGTTTTGGGGCGAACATTTAGCGGTTGACGTTCATGCTGTCATACGACCGAAATATCAACGACTGGCGCAGGCGCCGTTGTTCGTCCAACGCGGTGAGGCCGGTAGGATCGAAAGTGGTTTGGGCTTCAACCTGTGATGGTACGGCATCCAAGCCCTGGCCCAGGCTGCGGCCGGTGAGGGTGTCCCAGACTAAGGCGGTGCGACCGTCCGAGGCTATCGCCAATGGAATTTGATAGGCTTCCAGTAGGCGGGCGGCGGCAATCACTTCCCGCTCCCGGGAGGCCAAAGAGCCGGGCGCACATTTGATGGCCATATAGCGTTTGCCATGGACCGACACCACCAAATCCACTTTGGAGGTATAGGTCTCTTCCGGCAGGCGGATTGAGATGGGCGCATCGACCTCTATGGATTCGGCGGTGTATCCTTTTTGCACCACCAAAAACCGTTCGACCTGCTGGCGATTGGCTTCTGCGCCCACATCCGGCACCGCACGGCCGGTGATAAAATCGTTAAGATACCCTTGGGGCGGCCTATCCATGGTCATGTTTTGTTCCGCAGTCGCTGCCTAATGTTGGATTAAGGAGTTGCCCGTCATCTGGGGTGGCTGAGCGATGCGCATCACATCCAGGATGGTGGGCGCAATATCACCCAACACGCCGGTTTCGAGTTGGACTGTTTTCTGCTGATTGTTTATATACAACAGGTGAACCGGGTTGGTCGTATGTGCAGTATGTACACGGCCATTGGCCTCGACCATGGTTTCGGCATTGCCATGATCTGCAGTGATCAATAGGGCGCCTCCCTTAGCCAAGATCGCTTCCGCAATCTGTCCCACGCATTGATCTACCGTTTCACAGGCCTTGATGGCCGCATCCAATCTCCCGGTGTGGCCTACCATATCCATATTGGCAAAGTTAAGCACCATCAAATCGTACTGGTCCGAAGCGACGCGCTTGAGCACCTCCCCGGTTACAGCCACGGCGCTCATTTCCGGCTGGTGGTCGTATGTGGGGATGTTGCGGGGTGACGGCACCAGGCAACGGTCTTCACCGGCAAAGGGTTTCTCTTCGCCGCCGTTGAAAAAATAAGTGACGTGGGCATACTTTTCAGTTTCGGCAATGCGCAACTGGCTCAGCCCCTGGTTGCTGATGATTTCCCCCAAGATCGCATCCAGGTGCACGGGCCCAAAAGCCACGGGCAAATCAAAGTTCTCATCGTACTGGGTCAAACACAAGTAGCCGCTTAGGCGTGGCCAAATGTCACGGTTAAACCCTTCAAAGGCCTTTTCAGTAAATGCCCGTGTGATCTGCCGCGCCCGGTCGGCACGGAAGTTAAAAAAAAGAACACCCGCCTTGTCTTGAATGCAGGCAAGGGGTTGCCCCTGGTTATCGGTCAGGACAATGGGCTTGACGAATTCGTCGGTCTCGCCCCTATCGTAGGCGGCTTCAACAGCGGCCACCGGATCTTGGGCTGAGATGCCGATGCCTTGGGTATAAAGGCGATAGGCCTGTTCGGTACGGTCCCAGCGGGTATCACGATCCATAGCGTAATAGCGGCCGCAGATGGAAGCAATGGCCCCCACGCCGAGGTGCCGAATGTGCGCCTGCAGCCGGGTTACATACCCCACCCCTGCGTCAGGGGCTGTATCCCGGCCGTCTAAAATCACATGCACAAAGACTTTTTCAAGGCCAATGCGTTTGGCCAAATCCAACAGGGCGAACAAATGAGTCAGTTGGCTGTGCACCCCGCCATCCGATACCAACCCCATCAAATGCAGGGGTTGGTGTTTTTCAAGAACCGATTGGGTAAGCGCATTGATCGCCGCGTTATCAAAGAAACTGCCGTCTTTGATGGCCAAATCGATCCGTTTGAGATCTTGATAAACGATACGGCCCGCGCCGATATTGAGGTGGCCCACTTCGGAGTTGCCCATCACACCGTCGGGCAATCCCACAGCCTCGCCTGATGTTTGCAGCTGGGTGTGCGGATAAGCGGCCAAATAGCGATCTAAATTAGGTGTGCGGGCCAGGGTAACGGCATTGCCGGAGTCTGCCGGGCGAATTCCCCAGCCATCCAAAATCATCAACATCACAGGTTTGGGTCGTTGCATTTTATATTCCTATCAACAGCGTAAAAGTTTATTCAATAACGACTTCTTCTCCCTCAAATGAAACGTCGCTGGATTGCGGCTGTGCTTGCATACTTTTTGTGGTAATTCTCTTGGCATCGCACCATAGCCCTTCCAGATCATAGAATCGCCGCGTTTCATCGTAAAACACATGAATGATCACATGGCCGTAATCCATCAACACCCAATGGGCTTCGCCTTTGCCTTCAATGCTCAGCGGGTGTATGCTTTGGTCTTTTAAGACCCGTTCAATGTGGTCGGCAATGGCACGCACCTGACGATTGGAGCTGCCGCTACATATAACAAAAGCATCGGCAATGGATGTCAGATCTTGGACATCCAGAGCCACAATACCTCCGGCCTTTTTGCCAAGGGCTGCAGCCACATAGTGATCCAGGTCGGCAACAAGGTTCTTGTTCATCGATACAATCCCTTTTTTTCAATATAGCGGGCCACTGCGGGAGTGACCCATTGATCAATACAAGCGCCATTTTGAATCTTTTGGCGGATTTTTGTTGAGGTAATGTCGATGGGCTTCACAGCAGCCAAATAAATGGGCGGCCTGCTGGGATGGCCAATCATTTTTTCGCCGTCAGCAAAGCCATAATTCGGCGAAATATGTTTTTGCACATAAGCAACTGTTTTATCCAGCAGCGTGGTCGTGGAATGCGCAAATCCGGGTCGGCTCATCACGATAAATTCGGCTTCGTCAAATAGGCGTAAAAACATCTTCCATGTATGGATCTCCAAAAAAGCATCCAAACCCACCATGAAATAGAGCCGGGCGTCCGGTAAGATCTCCCGTCGATAGGTGCGGAGTGTATCACAGGTATATGAGGGTCCCTTTCTTTTTATTTCAACATCGGATGCCGTCAATTCGGGCTGGTCGATCACCGACAGACGAACCATTTCGAGACGGTGTCCGGCTTCAGCCAAGGGTTCGTTGGTTTTATGGGGTGGCAGCGCACAGGGAATAAAATGGATTTGGTCCAAATCGAACTGCTGCAGCACATCTTTGGCGACTTGCAGGTGACCCAGATGCAAGGGATTGAAAGTCCCACCAAACAAACCGATTTTAGGAGGCATTTGCCGGCTTTTATTAAAGGTGTTCATCCAGTCGTTCTAGTTGTTGCAGCATGCAAGATTTCACTTGATCCAGTCCTTGGTGTGTGGCCGCGCTTATTTTTAGCACCGTTATGGCGTCAAGGGCCTGGCAGAAACGGTCAGCCAACTCTCCGGCGCCGTCGATGTCGAGCTTATTCAGTACCACTATCTGCGGCTTTTCTGCAAGGGCGCGACTGTGACCGACCAGCTCCTTGTTTACCACATGATATGCGGCCAGTGGGTCCTCCGGGTCCAAAACGCTGGCATCAATCAAGTGCACCAAGATGCGGGTGCGCTCTACATGGCGCAGAAACTGCGCCCCTAATCCGGCACCCTGATGCGCGCCTTCAATCAAACCGGGGATATCGGCCACCACAAAAGGTTCGGCATCGCGCAATTGCACCACGCCCAGGTTGGGGATCAAAGTGGTGAATGGATAATCGGCAATTTTGGGTCGGGCTGAAGAGAGGGTGCTGATCAAAGTGGATTTACCTGCGTTGGGCAGTCCCACAATGCCGATGTCGGCCAGCAGTTTCAGCTCCAGTTTAAGGGTCAGGGTCTGGCCTGGCTCTCCAGGCTGCGCAAAGCGCGGCGCCCGATGGGTAGACGATTTAAAGCGCATGTTGCCCTGGCCGCCACGGCCGCCACGGGCCACCACAAACTGATCATCGGCGTTTACCAAATCGCAGACCACCGCACCGCTTTCTTTGTCGGTGACCAAAGTTCCCGGCGGCACCTCGATGATTAAGCCCGCACCCCCGCGTCCGGTCTTTTGGCTGCCTTGACCGTGACCGCCGTTAGCGGCTTTGTGTTGCTTTTTATTTTGAAGGTGGAAGAGGGTGCGCTTGCGGGGAGAGGTTTTTAGAATAACATCGCCACCTTTGCCGCCATCACCGCCGTCCGGACCGCCACGGGGAATGTAGCGTTCGCGCCGAAAACTGACACAGCCGCGTCCGCCGTTGCCTGACTGGACGATGATGGTCGCTTCATCAATGAACTTCACGCGGCATAAACACTGACCTTTTTGCCGGAGCGACCTTTGCGTTCAAAGGTCACAATCCCATCGATTTTAGCAAAAAGGGTGTAATCCTTTCCACAGCCGACATTGTTGCCGGGATGAATAGGGGTGCCAAGTTGGCGCACGATGATATTGCCGGCCTTGACAAACTGACCGCTGAAGCGCTTCACGCCTCGGCGCTGACCATTGCTGTCGCGACCGTTTTTAGAGCTTCCGCCCGCTTTTTTATGTGCCATTGTGCTTTGCTCCTGTATTTTTGCTTAGGCCTCGATGGCGTCAATCTTCACAGCCGTGTATGGCTGACGATGACCTTGCTTGCGACGATAACGTTTACGGCGTTTGTACTTGAAGACAATTATTTTTGCGTGTTTGCCTTGCTCAACGATGTGCCCCTTAACTTGGGCGCCTTCAAGAACAGGCTGCCCGACTTTCACTTGATCACCGTCGGACATCATCAGGATCTGATCAAAGGCGACTTGAGAACCAACCTCGCCGGTCAGTTTCTCAACCTTGAGCACATCGCCTTCTTGAACTTTATATTGTTTGCCTCCGGTGGCTACCACAGCGTACATAGGTGTTTCCCTCCAAAAAACAGTCCTCAGACTTTCAAAAAGCCGAATAATTAAAGTTTTTGACGTCTTTGTCAAGAAAAATGTTATGGATCTTTCTAAAATCAATATTGCCTATATTGTTATAGATCCAGATCATGAATTATAGTAGGTAGATCAACAAAATTTATGGAAAGCGACTCAATAAATAATGACCGTTTCAATCCCCCCGGCTTTGCCGGCCCTTCTAAACCGACCCTTAAAAATCGGCAACCGCACCATCCCCAACCGATTGGTGCTGGCACCCATGACCTATTTGGGAAATGTGGCCTTTCGCCAGGTATTGGATGAGTTGGGCGGCTGCGGTTTAATGTATTCCGAAATGTGCAGCGCCGGCCGCATTCCCCAGGAAAACCGCCATTGCTCCCCCTATTTCCGGTGGCGCGATGAGGAAGCGGATCATTTGGCCATTCAGATAGTGGGCAACAAACCGCATCGGATGGCATTGGCGTCTCAGCGAATTGAGGCTGAAAAGCTGTGGGGGGTGGATATCAATCTGGGATGCTGCACAGCAGCAGTTTGCAAGCACAACCAGGGGGCCGCATTGCTTAAAGATATCCGGACGACCCTGGGCATGCTGCGGCAAATTCGTAAGGCCATCCAGTGCCCAATGACCGTCAAGTTTCGCACCGGCTGGCGCGATGACCCGCAAATACCCGTTGATTTTGCACGCCGTCTCGAAGATGTGGGTGTGGACGCGTTGGTCTTTCACCCCCGCACAGCCCCGGATCGACGCAACCGCCCCCCCAAATGGGAGTATATCGGCCGGGTTAAGGCAGCCGTGCAAATACCGGTTTTCGGCAACGGCGATGTCTTCGACCAGCATGATTGCCTAAAGATGCTGCAAACTACAGGATGCGATGGTGTGGCACTGGGACGTATTGCCATTGCCCGTCCCTGGCTATTTTCCCAATGGACCCAAGGCAAGATAACCGGGGCTGATAAATGCCTCTCCATCGCCCTGCGTTTGATGCATCTATTGCAAGACCAATTTGAATTCATCAGCGCACTGCGACGCTTTAAACGCTATGGCGCCTACCTGGCGGCTAACTTTGTTTTCGGCAATACGCTGTTCAACCGGATTCGCAATGCGCAAGACTTTGAGACCCTCCAAGCCGTACTGCATACCTTCTTCCAAAGCGAGCCCCAACAACTGAAACGACCCAATCTAAATTTTTTACGCTAACCCATTTATGTTTTGCATCTCGGTTTTTAATGTGAGATTGCCATCGCATTAAAAATGCTTGAAATTTGTACAAAAGTTCCTTTAAAATTACGATTAATGCCCATGGGCATTTAAACAAGGAGGAATCGATATGAAATTCGCCAAATCTATGAAGTTTGCAGTTTTGGTGACTATTTTTTGTGGGATCACCTGGATGCCGGTGATGGGCGAAACCCTTCAAGAAGAAGCTAAAAAAACCGCCAATCAGGTATGGTCGGACATCAAAGAAACCGGCCGTCAAATTAAAGACGGGGCAGTGGACACCGGCAAGCAAATCAAAGAAGGTTTTAAAGCATCCGGGAAAGAGCTAAAGAAAACGTTCACGAAAACTGATCAGGAAAAGACCCAGACAGATAAATCCGATAAAATGAAGGATGCTCAGACGCAAAAATAATTTGGGATGCCATTTTAAAAGCAGCCTTTCGCGATCCGGACACGGTGTGTGGCCGTTACAGCGCCCCGCTTTTAAAAATTTCGGTTGCTTTAAACATAAATGTTGTTATGATGACGCATTCAACATGGCTTCGCCCTGTATCGGTGGAGCGGTTTTTTTCTGAAGGAACAAATCTTTTTCGAGTGTTACATCCTCCAGTTTAAAATTTTGAGCATTTTATAGAAAGGAGGATGTCACCATGGCCAACGGAACAGTTAAATGGTTTAACGACAACAAGGGATTCGGCTTCATCGAGCAGGAAGACGGACCCGATGTGTTCGTTCACCATTCCGCCATCAACGCAGACGGCTTTAAAAGCTTGAGCGAAGGCGATCAGGTTACATTTGACATCGAGCAAGGCCCAAAAGGCCCGGCTGCAACAAATGTTACGGTAAGCTAGAAATTATTGTCTGTATTCAAGGGGCACGCTTCCTAATGCAAGGAGGCTGCCCCTTGTCATTTCCAAGCGAAGGGCGACGGGTATCATATATGAACATCTACCTGGGCAATTTATCTTTTACTACCACTGAAGAAAACTTAAAAACCATGTTTGCCGAATTTGGAGAAGTGGATCGTGTTACGGTGATTAAAGATCGCTTTTCCGGCAGACCCAAAGGGTTTGGTTTTATTGAAATGCCCAGCAACTCCGAAGCCGATCAGGCCATCAAGGCGTTGAACGGCAGCCGTTTAGATGGCAACAATATTAAAGTCAGACCCGCGGATCCAGGCGGAAAGAAAAAGAAAAAGAAAACTTTTCGCCGCAGAAATTATTAAAAGAACTTTCTCGCCTAAACGAAGAGCCGCAAAGATTTTGAGTATCGTTTCGTATACGGTAAGCGTATTGAAAAATACACATACCGGCTCCATTTTTCAGCCAACCCATCTAACAATTCAAACGAAGTTTGACGCCATGAAATTCCCATCACCATGATTTAAAACCGTTTTCTTATCAAATGGGCTCGTCCGGCCCTGACCGTCCCCAACAAACTGAGTTGGCATTTTTTTTGCGATATATGAACCGACTCATCCCATGCTTTTTGGGCCAATTATATAACGATACGGCAAACCGGGGGGCAAATGAAAAAATTTCGCATCACTTCAATTCTATTCATGGGTTTTATCTTGGGCGCGTTTGGATTCACAGGCTCAGCATTTTCAGCACAGCCTCAAATCGCAGGGGGTGCCCTGCACACGGTCGGTCTCAATGCAGACGGCACAGTTGTCGCCGTGGGCAATAACGATGACGGCCAGTGCGACGTGAGCTCGTGGACCGGCATCATCCAGGTGGCTGCCGGCAATGCCCACACCGTCGGCCTTAATTCGGACGGCACGGTTGTGGCAACAGGAAATAACGATCAGGGTCAGTGCGATGTGGATGCTTGGACGGATATCATTCAAGTTGTCGCCGGAGATTTCCACACCATCGGCTTGCGATCGGACCATACCGTTGTGGCGGTGGGAAACAACGACAGCGGCCAGTGTAACGTGGACGCATGGGTGGGAATCACCCAGGTCGCAGCGGGCGGTTCGCACACGGTGGGTCTGTATGAAGGCGGCACGGCTGTGGCCGTGGGAAATGATGCCGATTCACAATGTGATGTTAGCACCTGGACGGATATTACGGGCATTGCAGCCGGTGCCAGCAGTACCCTCGGCGTGACTTCATCCGGCACGGTTTTATATCAGGGAAACTGTTATTATGGCCAATGTAATGTGGGTGGTTGGTTTAATATGACTCAGGTTGCAGCAGGCGTTCAACATACGATCGGTTTGAGATCCAACGGTTATGTTGCTGCGGCAGGTTATGGTGGATACGGTGAAACAGAAGTGTCCAGTTGGCTGAATATCATCCAGGTTGCATGTGGCGATAACCATTCATTGGGGTTGATGGCAGATGGCTCCGTGGTAGCAGTGGGAAAAAACGATTATGGTCAATGCGATGTTTCGAATTGGAATCTCGGTGTTTATACACCACCGGGACCTGAGCCGGAACCTGAGCCGGAACCTGAGCCGGAGCCCGAGCCGGAACCTGAGCCGGATGGCGATATTGATGGCGACGGCGTCCCCGACGATTCCGATCTTTGCCCATACGATGACGCCAATGGGTATGATGCGGATCAAGACGGATGCATCGACTCCTTTAGCGGCTTGAAAGCATTAATCAAAAAATATATGGCGGAGGGATCCATCACCAAAAGTATGGGTTTTTGCATGTTAATCAAGGCACATTTCGCCGAAAAGTCAGCCGATAGAGGAAAACTCAAAAGGGCGATACAAATTCTATATATGCTGGAGCGTTTCGCCAGCGCCAAACGGTGGAAACGGTGGAGAAAAAGAAAGATAGACCCGGAAGCGATAGCGGTAATTAAAAATTATGTTCAAAATATTATCTGGCAGCTAAAAGACCAGATGGATCGCGAAAAGAAGAAGCGCTGCCGGCATGATAGGCATTGGAAGTCCAAACATGTTAGCGCGCATCGGCGATAAACCGTCTGTCTATGGCATGATTCTGTACGAATGCGGATGGGACTGGCAACGCAAGCCCCGCTCATTGACCACAACTGAATTAAGCTGGGCCCACTTCGATTGTTCCTGTGGTATTTGCTGACTCACAAAGATTACAAAAGGGCCGCCTTGATGATCCAGGCGGCCCTTTTGTATTTCAATAAATCAAGGGTGAGCAGCTAAGCGTGCACCTCCTGCTTAACCCCCACCACGATTTTATATAGCAGCGTGAGCACCAGGGCGCCGACGGCGTAAACGCCTAAAGTGATGCCGATCTCAGGTAGCGATGGCGCGTACTCGTTGACCTCGTGCAAAGGATTGGGTACGAATCCGCCCGAGATCATGCCCAGGCCTTTGTCGATCCAGGTCCCGGCAATGATCACGGCACAGGCCACGGCCAGCGTGGCCTCGTTTTTGCGCGTGGCCGGATTCACCGTCAAGATGATTCCCAGCACCATCAGCGCCATGGAAGACCACATCCAGGGCACCAAGGCGTTGTGGCCGTCTATCCCCACAAAAAGATACTCAATGGCATGAAGATGGCCCGGGATATTACTATACATGGCCACGAAAACTTCGCACACAAAGAAAAACACATTGATGCAGATGGCATAAGCCACGGTTTTACCCAGACTCTGAATCTGCTCCTTGCCGGGGTCAAAGTTGCTCACCCGGCGCACGAACAGGCACAGCAAAACCAACAAGGCCGGCCCCGCAGCAAAGGCGGAGGCCAGAAAACGGGGTGCCAAAATGGCGGTAAGCCAAAAATGGCGGCCGGGCAAACCACAGTACAGATAAGCGGTGACCGTATGAATGCTTACGGCAAAGGGGATGGAAATGTAGATGAACGGTTTGAGCCATGCCTGGTAATGGGTCCCGTTGCGCTCGGCTTCCAGCGCGTTCCAGCCCACGACGGCATTGAGGAACAGGTATCCGCTCAGCACGCACATGTCATAGAAAAGCACCGAGTGTAAAGTGGGATAGAGGGGTACATTCAGCACACGCATGGGTTGCCCCAAATCCACCAGAATGAAAATCATGCACATGATCAACGAGGCGATGGCCAGAAACTCTCCCATCACCGTGATTTTGCCATAGGCTTTGTAGTCGTGCAGGTAATACGGCAATACCACCATCACACCGCCGGCGGCCACACCCACCAGATAGGTGAAGTTGGCGATGTAGAATCCCCAGGAGACGTCTCGGCTCATACCGGTGATGCCCAAACCCACATTGACCTGCCACAGATAAAGGATAAAGCCGACGCTGATGACACCCAGCAGGGCCAGTATCCATGCCCAATACGTTTTGCTTCCTTTTACGGCTAATTCAAGCATATCTACCTCACACGATGTAATAGACGCACGGCTCGGTGCCCAAGGCCGAATTGCGTCGTATGGTGAAATTCTCATGCAATGCTTCGCGCACTTCAGAGTGAGGATCCTTCAGGTCGCCAAAGATAATGGCGCCGTTGGAGGCCTCCACACAAGCCGGCATTTGACCTACGGCCAGACGCTCGGCGCAAAAGTTGCATTTTTCCACCACCCCCATCATGCGGGTGGGGAACTTGCGATTGATCTCTTTGTCCTTGAGGCCGGTGCGCGGATCTCTAAAGTTGAAACTGCGCGAGCCGTAAGGGCATGCCGCCATGCAGAAACGGCAACCAATGCAGCGATGGAAATCCATCAGCACAATGCCGTCACTCGCGCGCTTAAAGGTCGCTTGGGTGGGGCACGCCCGTACGCACGGCGGATTCTCGCAGTGGTTGCACAGCACGGTAAAGGCGCGCTCTTCCACGCCTTCACTCATATAATTGTTGCGCAGATCGACAAAGGCATTGTGAAAATGGGTTTCCCAGATCCACTTGATCTCATGGTTCTTGTTTTCGAAGTGGGGCACATTGTGGATTTTGTGACAGGCTTCGACCAGCGGTTCGATATCTTCAGCATGTTGCAGCTTGCGCGTATCGATGACCATGGCCCATTGTTTGGCTTGGAGCGCTTTGGGCCCTTTTTGAACCTTGGTCTGGGGGCCGTGGGACGGGGCAGAGGCCACTGCCGAGATCACGGGTTGTGTGCCGAGCCCCAAAGCGGTGATGCCCGCCACTTTGATAAAACTTCTGCGGCTGCTTTTCATCATTCTTCTCCTTTGGGGTTTTCAATATGACATTGCCAGCAATAGGGTCGAACCGAAGCATAGTTGTGACAACGGTCGCAGAACTCCGTCTTGTTGGAATGGCAGTCCAGGCAGGTGTTGGTCAAACTCATGTCAAATGTTTTGCCTTCCGGATTGATAAATTCCCGCTTGGCGTTGCGCACCACGCTGTGCCGCCACAGATCGAGCAGTTGCATGTGCTCGGCGGTCATGAACTCAGTGGACATGACACATTTGCCGGCGGCTTTGGCTTTTTCCGTGAGGACCACCTCCGGTGCCGGCGCGGCTTTTCCCACTTTGACCAACATGTTGTACCAGAGTGGAAAAGAGAACAGGCCCAGGAAGATAATCAAGCCCAGTACGATCCATTTTTTATCATTCATCGGCATCCTCCATTCCCGGCAGCGGTTCGCCGCGCAGGTCAGTGGTTCTTTCTTGTTCACCCGGCATGATCAGCGCGTTGGCCACCAGCTCGGTGACACCGGTGCAATCGACTTCCGGCACCCAGTATTCCATGGAGGCCGGCAAAGCGGCCCGGTCGATGGCGCAGATAGTGGCCAGCATGTTGACCCCATGGGTTTCATGCACATACTTGACGGCGTTGGCCCGGGGCAAACCGCCGGCCATGCGCAGCTCCATATCCTCACCGGCATTGAGACCGGAACCGCTGCCGCAGCAGAAGGTTTGTTCACGGATGGTGTTGGCCGGCATATCGTAGAAGTTGTTGGCCACGTTTTGGATCACATAGCGCGGCTCGTCGAACAGGCCCATGCCACGGGCCGGATTGCACGAATCATGGAAGGTGATAATCTTGTTGTCGTTGCGCGACGGATCCAGTTCCAATTTGCCGTGCTTGATCAAATCCGCCGTAAACTCTGAGATGTGAACCATTTTGGTGGACTTGGCATTTTCAAATTTGGTGCCGGTGATGGGATTGACCGGTTCTTCCAGAAAGTCGGCGGGGCCGTTCATGGTATCCATGTATTGGTTGATCACTCGCCACATGTGGCCGCACTCTCCGCCCAGTATCCATTTAACGCCCAGGCGTTTGGCTTCAATGTACATCTTGGCATTGAGCCGCTTCATGGTCTCATGGGAAGTGAAAAATCCGAAATTGCCGCCTTCGGAAGCATAGGTGCTCCAGGTGACATCCAGGCCGTATTTCTCCTGCAGGTAGTGAAAGAGCAGCATGTAGCCCATACAGGTATAAGTGCCCGGATCGGCAAACACATCACCCGAGGGGGTGATAAACAGTATATCCGCGCCTTTTTTCTGAAATTGGGGCTTCACCTGGACGCCGGTAACCTCTTCAATGTCCTCCACGAAAAAGTCGATCATGTCTTTAAAAGCATGGGGCTGGATGCCCAAGTGGTTGCCGGTTTTGTAACAGTTGGAAACCGGTGTGGCGATCCAGTCGATATTCAGTCCGATCAAATTGAGCAATTCCCGGCCCATGATGGTAATTTCAGCCGTGTCGATGCCGTAAGGGCAAAAGACCGAGCAACGGCGGCATTCAGAGCATTGGAACAGGTAGTACCACCACTCCTTGAGAACATCCAGGCTCATCGGTCGGGCGCCTGCCAGTTTGCCGAGTATCCTGCCGAATTTGGTAAAATTATTGCGATACACCGAACGCAACAACTCCGCCCGCAGCACCGGCATGTTTTTGGGATCGCCGGTACCGATGAAAAAGTGGCACTTATCGGCACAGGCACCGCAGCGCACGCAAATGTCCATGAAAATCTTTACGGAACGGAACTTTTCCAAGCGCTCTTTAAAGCCTTCAAATATAATCTCCTGCCAGTTTTCGGGCAACTGCCAGTCGTCATCCATAGGATTCCACTGACGCGCATTGGGAAATCCCAATGTCTCCACACTCTTGGGGTTGGAGGCGTAACAGTACATCCCCTTGCGAATGTTCACCGGTGTATCCATCCAGCCCGTTGCAGGCGGACGCGCGGCGATGCTTCCAATCAACTCATCGGGTTTGGGCGTTTCGTCAGCCATATTAATTTACTCCTTTTTATCGTCAGCAGTCGGTTCGTCGGTGGCCTCCGGCTGGGCTTCAGACGCCTCGGGCTCAGGTTCGGGCTGGGGTTCAGGCATTTTATCCACCGGCAAGCCGGCCTCCACCATCTTCTCCCTGAAATCATCCTCATAAGCCTCGTAGGTATGCACCTTCACCGGGTAGTTCCAGGGATTGACATGCCGTTTCTCACGGGTATTGGCGGTCAGGTTCCGCGTGGGGCTCAGGAAAACGCCGCCCATGTGCATCAATTTGCTAAAGGGGAAATAGATCAGCAATACACTTACAAAAAACAGATGAATAAAAAACAGGGGGGTGATGCCCTCGGGTATGCTCCAGTTGAAGGTAACCAACCCCATGGTCAACTCTTTGATGGCCGTGATGTCGACCTTGACAAAATAGCGCATCAAGATTCCGGTAAAGGCAATGCCCATGATCAGAAACAGTGGGAAAAAGTCCGAGGCCAAAGAGATGTAACGCACATTGGATACAAACAAACGCCTTAAAAACAGGTAAGTGACAGCGGCCAATAATACAATGCCCGACACATAGACACCGGGCAGGCCGAATTGAATGATATCGTAAGCAATTTCAACCCGAAAAAAGCTGTCCACATTCTCCAGCAGCTGGAGGCACCAGGGCACCGGTTCCAGAAAAAAGCGGAAGTGACGAACTATCGTGGTTAAAAAGGCGTAATGGAACGCCAATGCACCCACCCACAAAAAGATCTCCAGGTTATATGAGATCGCCGGTCCGGATTTAATCTTCATACGGGTATTGCGGAATAGAGAGCGAAAGGTCACTATTTCCAATACCATGCGAATGAAAACACCCCAGCCGGTGGAGGGGTTGTCAATCTTCGCCTGCTTAATCCAGGGCATGGATTTTTGCTGACCGCATGTGGTGGGGATGCGAAATGGAACGGCCGAGTTGGACCAGTCCATAACGCGGCGTACAAATCCCCCGATAAACACAATGACGGCCACGTAAGGAATGATGACCCCGAATACCCATTGGAGCGGACCGACACTTGCTCCAAAGTAAGCGATCAGGGCCAACGCGAATACCGCCAGCAGCGATGACAAGTAATGTTTATTCATCTAACCGCACCTCACTTTGGATCTCAACCGCTAGGGCAAGACCCCTTCTATATATAATTGAAGGTTAGCACCTGAGCTAGGACAACGCTTCATTGTCCGGCTCTTTAATTAAACCTGCTCTTTCAAATGCGCTCAGTGTCCGGGCACGCATCTCATTGGCTTTTAAATCGTAAATTTTCTCCCGGCATTGCATATAGACATCAAAAGACAACAACCCAAGTGAATCTATACGCGCAAAAAGGCCGGCCAATGCCTGCCATGCGGGCCCGTCACCCGCATCAATGGGAATGGCCTCTCGAACGATGGATTTTAAATCAAAAACAAAGCGCACGGCATCGCTGGCTGAAAAATCTTGAATGGCGCGAATGCGAACAATTGGATCTATCAGGGGCTTAGCCGTTTGGCGATCAAACGCTTCAACGATATGGTCGAAAATCTCAACGAGACAATGATGCGAGTTTTGGCCCACCGGGTTGGCAAAGGGATCTTTTTGATTACGCAAGAATTGGGCAGTATCGGCGGGATAGGTTTTCACCAACCTATCGAACCATTTATTGACGATGGCGTTTTTTTTCTGGGCTAATTGCTCGTGCAAATCCATATACTTGGGTGCTACTCCCGAACCCCCGGCCAAAGATGTTTTAGATCAAATTGTATATTGAGCGCGTTAAAGGGTGAATCTATAATCAAAAAGCCCGGTCATGTCAATGATAAATGGGTATTAAATAAATATCCGAAATTAATTACTATATTTGCGCGTGAACTTGGGAAATTGGTGTTGAAAACAATTGGGAAGTTTTAAGTTTTAGGTTTTAGGTTTTAGGTTGAGGAATTCTATCGATTATAAAAGGGAAAAGTCACCCGCGGATAAAGCGGTTTTTTTTATTATATCGGCCCTCATCCTTCACTTAAAACTTAAAACTATTTGTCAAGGATACATCTTTTTCCACGGTGCATGCTGTTTGTCGCGGGCATCGGACAGGGCCGAACGCAGGGCACTGATGGCCAGCTGTGCACAGTGAAAGTGATGTTCCGGCATGCTTTCCAAGTAGGTCATTACCGCTTCAGGTGTTAGCGCCCAGGCCGCCTCCAGATTTTTGCCTTCAACCAGATCGATGGTGGCATTGGCGCAGGCATTGGTATTGATACAGCCGTTAAGTGTATAAGATATTGTATCGATATGGTTATTTTGAATGATCAAAAAGAATTCGATGGTGTCGCCACAATCACTGCTTTTTTTCCCACGACCGTCGGCATTATGGAGGCGCTCCTGGCGATGTGCACGAAACGCCATCTCTAAAAATTTCATGGCGTGGGTTTGCCAAATATCATCCTGGGAACCGTGCATGCTATTCTCGCATTGTGCTGAATATTTTTGAAGGCGCACTATAGGCGCAGACCTGTTGTTTGTCAATTGTGGGATTGGACTTGTGCAAATGCAACAACTTAATTATCATGCTGAACAGTCGATGAACCCAATCTATTGAAAAAACACAACACCAATCCGAACCGTCGTTCAATGGGAGTTGATGGCATGCGCACAATCGCTATAGTGGCCGGCTTGGCACAAATGGCTATTATTTTTATGGTTTTTTTCCTCAAGGGCCTGGCCCTTGGCGGTTGGCTCCTTTTTGCCCTCATCTTGCTGTTGGTGATGGCTTTCGTCAATTTGCTGATACTTGTTTTTCACTGCCGCCTTTCACCCAAAGACGAAAAACAAACCACCAAAGAAAAACCTGCCATTGTTAAACGAAAAGATTTGCGTGTCACCTATACCTCAGCGCAATACCCCACCTTTAGTGTAGGCAATCGTGGATTCGCTGTTACTGATCTTTCTGAAAACGGTCTGCGTATCCGTATTGACCGCAAGGAACCGCTCAAGAAACGAATGCGCGGGTATTTGGTATTTTTGTCCTCAGAAACTTTAACGGTTAAGGTTAAACTAATACGCCGTGAGGACGAGGAGGCTGCCCTGGCATTTAAAGAGCCCCTTGATTACGCGCTTTTGCTCAGAGAAAAACAAACCCTTGCCGGCAATCCCACCTAAACCATAGTGTTTTGAGACTCAACACTGATGGGCTCGCAAAAAGTCGTCAAGAAACGACGCCGTAACACACCACGAAGGACACGAAGCTGATCAATATTACATATTCTTATGCATCTTCGGGTGCTTCGCGTCCTTTGTGGTAAAAATCAGACTTTTTACGAGACCATCAACACTAGGATTTGGTTTTAAGGGTGGCGGCCCGGCCCGGGATAAGATCGATGATCGTAACCTCCGGTGGGTTTAAAAGGCGCATCGGTGGGCCCCACGTACCTGTGCCTCGGCTGACATACAGCCATCCACCCGATTGGAGCCGGTGCAGTCCATCCATGGGATAGCGAAGCTTGATAAACAGCGTAAATGGAAAGATCTGCCCTCTGTGTGTGTGACCGGACAGTTGCAGATCGAATAGACCTCGGCTTCCGGAGTCAATAGTGGGACGATGTTTGAGCAGCAAGGCAAACCGATTACCTTTGATGCGTTCCAACAACTCACGTTCGGAGACGGATGCTTGCGTCGTTTGGCTCGTGGAATCTTCCACCCCAACGATGGCCAGATGTTTTCCTACAACAAGTGTGCGATCACGCAACACAGTGAACCCGGCTGCCTGGGTAAATCGGAGGGCCTGCTCGAGATGGGAATAAAATTCATGGTTGCCGGTAATGGCGAATTTACCTAGAGGCGCCGCAATACCACTTAGGGCAGCGGCTATCGTCGGCGCATTGTATACCCGGCCGTCCACCAAATCACCAGTGGAAACTAAAATATCCGGCTGCGCGGATTCAATGGCAGCGATGATGGAAGCCAAGCGCCCTGGATAGAACATGGGGCCGATGTGCAGATCAGAGATTTGCACAATGCGCAACCGGCCCTGGGCAGCGGGTATTTTTTCCGATGCAACGGTCAATCGCTCTAAGCGGATTTGATTGGCTTCAACAGCGCCATAGCCCGCCAGGCAGAGGGCGGCTATGCCCGCCAATGAAACGTACTGGCGTCTGGATAACATGAGGTGGGTCAATTCGCTGCCGGTGAGGCGCTGCCCAAAGGTGACCAACAATTGGTAGCCGTCCAACAGCAAGGCAAAGCAAAGAAATAGGAAAATAAAACCCATCCAAACAAATCCAATCCAGGCCAAAGCCAATGAGAGCATGCCAAAGCCTTGGGTTTCAATGAGCCGAGATTGAATCGGTGCCAACATCAGAAAGATCAACAAAAGGACAAGAAACACATAGGGCAGACCATTCAAATAGTAAGCCCTGCGCAATTTGATCAAAACATAAAGATGCACCGAGCCATAAACAGCAAAATAGATCGAGAGAAAAACCACCAGACGGCTCATGCGCAACTCCAATACCTTTAAGTCAAAAACCCAGCCAAACTGATAACACCGAGTATCTGCTGGCAGCAATGTTAATTACGATTGATTGCCCTTGGCAATGATTTTCTGGATTTGTACGGCTAAAAAACCCTTGGGCGGACTGGATCATCGCATAAATTCACGCAGGACGCTGGTGGCATAGGCGCCGGACGGCAGGCTAAAGGTGTAGAGCAGGCCTGCTTCGTCAAGCTGAATGACCAGATCGTGAAGATACAGCAGCGCCGCTCTCCGGGACCCCGGCGCCCGCAGGGGTCTAAACGCCTGGGGATCAAGATCAACAGCAGACAAAATTTGGGCCTCATAATCACCGGCAATATGGGCTGCAGCCATCATTTTATGGCCGTAAATAGGCCCCATGTAAATGATTTGACGACGCTCAAAACGTCGGGTGGCTTCCTTTAAATCATCAACAACAAACAGTCCGCCCGTGTCTGTTTTGCGGGCCACATCACCATGCAGCAGTTGGTTAAAATCACCCCGTTCTATTCGTGCTTTAAGCCAAAGATTGAACAACGCGCTTTGCAATACCGAGACGGTAAATCTGTCTTTGCGGCCTTTGGTGTTACGGGTCGTTTTAACCAGCTGCGCAGCGTAGTCCAGGTTACGCCACTGATAACCAAAGCGCTGTTGGCCGTAATAGTTGGGCAATCCTTTCTGTTGGAGGATCTCGCCGATGGCCTGGGCTTTAGCCAGGGCCTCAGGCCCCACCTGGGATAAGATAATCTTAAAGCGATTGCCGGCCACATGGCCGATTTTGAGCTTGTTGGTATGGCGCTTCAGGTTCATAATTTCAAACGGCAAGCCTTGCAAGGCTTTTTCGATTTGCGCTTGTGGCAAATCCAGTGGCAATCGCAAGGAGAAGGTCTGCGTCGTGATGGCATTTTTGTCTTTGCGCCCGCCCCAGCCGATATCATGGTGTTTCAAATCAAATAGCTCAGCCAAACGCTGCGCCACATCGGCAGTATTCCATCCCGAGCGCCGCAGGGCAACAAAAAGGTGCTCACCTTCGCCGCACGGAGCATATGGCAGTATCTCTTCCACTATAAAGTGCCCGGGCATGGCTTTTAGCACACCGCCGACGCCAGGCAGCCCGTCAGAAACAAAGGGTAGATCCGCCATTGCCGTTTTGAGCATTCGGGACAATGAAGGGTTTTCGGTTTGCGGTTTGGGGTTCATGGTCGTTTCGATTTAAAAACCCTCCGTGGAAGTATCCAAAGTGATACGCGGCGCCTGGGTGAGCAAAGCACCGATGACAACCGTCTTGATCAACAAGGTTTCATGCCGGTGATAAAAAATATCGCCCCCAAAATGTCCAGGCCCGCTTCAATTCGCAGTCGAATTTTGTTCATGTATAGCCTCGCCCGCGCCCGTTGGGCCCCCTGATGCACTCGTCCAATATGATCTAAAGGCAGGAAAAATTAGAGGACAGTGTATTAAAGCCATCTGAATTGTCAAGTGATTATAGCCATATGGCGGTTGGGAAAGGGTAAAGCAATGATGGCTTTCTAAAATGAACTATTTATAGACTAATCAGATAAAAACCATTGATTGTGCGTGCGGGTCGTTCAATGAACCTGGCGAAATGGTTCCGGATATCACGTTTTGGAAACCCAGCGCACCCTTACAGGAGATCTATTCGCTCTCAAAATAATAAAGCTAAAGAATTTAAGATTGAGGTCGAAAATGCATTACATAAGGCGTCCCTAGTTCATACTGACCTGGTATTGCCATTCGAATACACTGCCCCTTTTTCAGTTCCCTATAGATCACATCATACGACTGCACGGTTAAACCATGGCGCAGATGCGTCACGCAGATTTTAATATGGAGGGTTGGAATGCCACCATCACCAGCAGAAATAGCCCATATGGTTTTTAAGCATGCTCCTTCACAAGAATTATCACAATTTAAATGCACCAGCCATATGCTGACCTTGCTGGTTCACCTGGACGGCAAATTGAACCTCACTGCTGCAGCAAAAAAGGCAGGCCTGTCCATCAAGGATGCGGTGGCCGCCGCCACCGAGTTGGCAGC
>JBNLFN010000137.1:0-51936 GCA_050305555.1 Desulfobacteraceae bacterium
ATCTATCTATATTGAATCCACAATTTGTTTAAATTATCAAGCTTAGGTGGAATTCCATATAAGTTTGAGGAGTTGTTATTTTAGGTCCATCGAAGATTATAATAACTATTTGTAACTAAAAGGATTTGTATCAGAAAACACATTCTGTCTTGTGTCCAGTGGGTGAATTGGTTTTTACATTTTTGCAAGTTTGGCGAATGATCGTATAATAGTACAGGTCAGACTGTGAACCGAAGCACCATTTTCCCTTGAATCAATAAAAGCCGACAGAAAATCTATCTCAGCGAAAACCCGCGAGTCAACGATTTTACTTTTCCGATGTCAATTTTCGACAGGTATCATTATTTAGCACTCGGCAAAAAAGCTTTCATCAATGGGATAAGGTGCGCACTTATAAATACGCTTGCACAGACAAATCCCAAATAAAGCCGTGTATAGTATTCGATCAAGAAGGATATTGGTGCCTGTCCCAACAACCATCGCAACTCCAATTGGCAGTGCTGCATAGGCTGAAATTACGCCAACTCCAAGTCTCATGATTAAGCCAACGATGGTACTGATCTCCACCTTCATCAAATCCATGGCCAGGGTGCCGCTGAGCATGGCGAGGGTGGCGTGATCGTTGAAGATGTATTCCAGGATATCGATGCCGGCGTACAATACGATGGTCAGCATGGCCCCGCCGCCGCTATGGCTCTGCTGGATGCAGACCCATTCGATTTGCCCGTAGCGGACATGCACCAACGCCATCTCGAGTCGGCTTCAAAACGTTGTTGTTCCCCTTATTGCGACCTTATTCCCAGGCCCCTTGACAAGGCCAAACGATCTTTTTATTTTACCCACCGAATCGGCAAACCCTCCAATCCGACTTTGAGTATTGCAAAACCATGAACAAACGATCATGGTTATAGACCAGACATTGAAGAGAGGAAATCCTGTGGAAGAGCTTACCCGTCAAATTGAGGCCCAACATGCGCTGATCAACCAGATCCGCAGCGAGATCCAAAAGGTCCTGGTGGGCCAGTCCGACCTGATCGAAGGATTGCTCATGGGACTTTTCACCAAAGGGCATATTCTCATCGAGGGTGTCCCCGGACTGGCCAAAACCAGTGCCGTCAAAGCTTTGGCCGATACGGTACAGGCGGATTTCAAGCGGATCCAGTTCACCCCCGACCTGCTGCCCGCCGACTTGATAGGCACGGAGGTCTACCGGCCCAAAACCGGTGATTTTGTCATTAAAAAAGGCCCGATTTTCAACCACATCATCCTGGCCGATGAGATCAACCGCGCCCCTTCCAAGGTGCAATCGGCCCTGCTGGAGGCCATGCAGGAGCGCCAGTTGACCATTGGGGAAACCACCTATGCGCTGGCAGAGCCCTTTTTGGTGCTGGCCACCCAGAATCCTATCGAACAGGAGGGCACCTACCCTTTGCCTGAAGCCCAGGTGGACCGCTTCATGTTCAAGCTGCTCATCGATTATCCCAACAAAGAGCAGGAGAAACAGATCATGCAAAGGGTGGGGTTCCAGGACCCGGCCCAGGTCACCGCCGTGCTGGCACCTGAGCAGCTGGAAGCCATCTATGGATTGATCAATGCCATTTATATGGATGACAAATTGCGCGACTACATCGTGGATCTGGTCTTTGCCACCCGCAACCCGGCCGATTTCGGTATGGACCTGGCCGAATACATCCAGTACGGCGCCTCGCCGCGGGCCACCATCTTTTTAAGCCTGGCGGCACGTGCCTATGCGTTCCTGTACGGCCGGGCCTATGTGACGCCGCAGGATGTCAAGACCATCGCACCATGGGTACTGCGTCATCGCATCATCCCCACCTATGAAGCGGAGGCCGAAGACATCACCACCGATCAATTGATCAACCAGATTTTCGATTCGGTACCGGTACCCTGAATATTGCGAATTGATTAGTGGAAGATTCCATGATCCCCGCAGAGATCATTAAAAAAATTAAAAAAGTCCACATCCGCACCGGACGCACGGTCAATACGCTGATGGCCGGCCAATATAAATCGGTTTTCCGCGGCGTCGGCATGGAGTTTGAGGAGGTGCGCGAATACACACCCGGCGATGAGGTCAAAAGCATCGATTGGAAAGTATCCGCGCGGCTGGGCAAACCCTTTGTCAAGCGCTATCGTGAAGAGCGCGAACTCATCGTTATGCTCTTGGTGGATTTGAGCGCTTCGGGCCGCTTCGGCACCCAGCAAAATGCCAAGCGGGAGGTGGCTGCTGAAACCGCCGCTATTTTAGCCTTTAATGCCATTCGCAACAATGACAAGGTGGGAGCGATCCTGTTCACCGACCAGGTGGAGCGCTATATTCCCCCCAAAAAGGGCAGCGGCCATGTGTGGCGGGTGATCAAAGAGATCTTTACCCATCCCCCCCAACACACCGGCACCGACATTTCAACGGCCGTGGGTTTTTTAGGCCGGGTGTGCCGCAAACGCTCGGTGGCCTTTGTGATTTCAGATTTCATATTGCCTTCGGGTGGCGAAGTGGTGGATCGCCAAATGCGGTCCACGGCCCGCAAGCACGAGCTGATCAATGTACTGGTCAGTGACCCCGGCGAATTCGATCTGCCTCCGGGGGGCATCATTACCACCAGGGATCTGGAAACCGGCCGATGCGTTACTCTGGACGCCTTTCATCCGGGCAGTCGCAAGGCATATGCCCATCGCCAACGCAGTGCCTATGAACAGATCAAGGGGCAATTCAAATCGGCCAATCTGGATTATATCGAGATCAGCACGGGGGCGCCGGCGGCGGATGCATTAACCCGCTATTTTCGGGAGAGGGAGCGGCGCAAACGATGACCCCAGCTACCGACATCACCCCGGAGACCATGACGGATATCCATGATATCAAGCCCCTATTGGTCATCGGGAGTCAATGGCCTTGGTGGGTCTGGCTGATTGGCGCGCTACTGTTATTAAGTGCGGCCGCCTGGATCGTGTGGCGCCGCCGACGCCTTGTGGCCAAAGATCAGCCACCATCTGAACCACTTTTGCCACCCGATACCATGGCGTTTCGGGAACTGGATCTGCTGGCCGCCACAGGCCGTAGTGATCCCAAGCAGTTTTACTTCTCTTTGTCGGCCATTTTGCGTCAATATGCAGAGCGGCGCTTTGGCTTTCCGGCAGCTGAAATGACCACCGAAGAATTTCTGGACGATATCCGCAAAATGGCCCTGTCGGATGCGCTACGCCTATCGCTGGCACAGTTTTGTCGCAACAGCGATCCCATCAAATTCGCTGATGCCAAGCCCGATGCGACCGGTATGAGCCGGGACCTGGCCTTTGTACGCCAATTTGTGCAGCAAACCACAACCGTGCAGGTGACGGAAGAAAATAATAATGGCGCTCCTAAATTGAAGGCAGCAAACTCTACGCAGCCCAAGCGGTTGCCAAGCCAACAGCCGCTGCCCGAAAGGTCTTTGCAGACGAATCACCAAACACCAAACACTAAACACTAAACACAAACTATCATGTTCCGTTTTGCCTCACCCTATTTTTTGACCCTATTGGCCCTGATTCCTTTGCTCATCTGGTATCAGCGTCGCCGAATGCCCATGGCCGCCTTGGCCAGTTCAGGTATGGGGGGTGCTCCAGTTTCGATCACCTCTACGGCCCTTTGGATCGGGCGTTACCTTGCCGTACTCTTCTACCTGGCTCTGGCGATGATGATTGGTGCGCTGGCCCGACCGCAGCACGGCACCCGCCAGATGGAAGTGAACGAAACCGGCGTCAACATCATACTGGCCGTTGATCTATCCAAAAGCATGGGGGCCCTGGATTTCAAGAACCAAGGCAAAATTATTAACCGCCTTGCAGCGGTCAAATTGGTGGTCAACGATTTTATTGCACAGCGCAAAGGTGACCGCATTGGCTTGGTGGTATTCGGCAGTCAGGCCTATACCCAACTGCCCTTGACCCGGGATTATAATACCATCGCCACCCTATTGGCCCGTCTGCAAATTGGCGCAGCCGGTCCCGCCACAGCCATCGGCGATGCCATTGGCATTGCCCTAAAACGTTTGGAAGATATCCAAAGCCGGTCCAATGTCATCATTATGCTCACCGACGGTCGCAGCAACAGTGGTGAATTCGAACCGCAAACCACAGCAAAAATCGCCCAACAAAAAGGCGTTAAGATCTATACGGTGGGCGTGGGCGGTCAGGGCCGGGCGCCCTTTCTGGTCGATGATCCCATATTCGGTCAGCGCTTTCGATACCAGAGCGTCGACCTGGATGAGAGCACACTACGAGCCATTGCCGATCAAACCGGCGGACTCTATTTTAACGCCAAGGATCTGGAAGGACTTCAAAAAATTTATGCCACCATCGATGCCATGGAAAAAACAGAGGTCAAAGTGAAAACCTTTGATGAATATAATGAACTTTATATATACTTTTTGCTGCCCGCTTTTGTTTTGCTGGCACTGTGGATCGTGCTGAAAAATACACGTTTTTTACAGATACCGTAAAAAAATAGTTTTAAGTGGCGGTTAGGCACTTATCTTAGGAATCTTTTATAGCCGCCATATAATAGATGCAAGCGCTGACACAATGATGCCAATGAAACTTTGTTTTTTACAATCGGCAGCATACATTAACTTAAAACCTAAAACTTAATACTTAAAACCAGGTCGTTACCTAACACAATGACCGCTTAATCGCCAAATTTTAGCATACACACAAATGAATTTCCTGAGAATCCAATACTTTTTTCTGATCTGGGTGGTGCCCGTCCTGGCTTTGGTTTATCTTTACGGATGGCGCAAGCGTTCCAAAATCTTGAATGCATTCGCCGCACACACCGTCCTGAAGCAAATCGTTCCCACCGGCATGTCTGGTAGACGCCGTATCAAAGCGGTACTGATCCTTAGCGCCTTGTTGTTGTTGGTTGCCGCCATGGCCGGCCCCCAGTACGGCTTTCAGTGGCAACGCATCGAACGGCAGGGTATCGATATTGTATTGGCTCTGGATTGTTCGCGCAGCATGCTGGCCACCGATATCCAGCCCACCCGTTTGGACCGCGCCAAGCGGGAAATTTATGATCTGCTCACCATGTTGCAGGGGGACCGGGTGGGTCTGGTGGCTTTCAGCGGCACGGCCTTTTTACAGTGCCCGCTGACCATGGACTACTCCGCATTTCATCTCTTTTTGGATGTGCTCACCCCGGACTACCTGCCGGTGGGCGGCAGCGATCTGGCGGCGGCCGTTCAAACCGCTCAAAATGCCTTTGACCCTAAAAGCAAAGCCGATCGCGCCATCATATTGATTACCGATGGAGAGAACACTGGCCACAGCGATCCAATGGCCGTGTCCCAGGCGGCCCAAAAGGCAGGCACCAAACTCTTTTGCATTGGTGTGGGGTCCACGGATGGCGTACCCATACCCAATGCCCAGGGCGGCTTTAAAAAAGATGCGGACGGTCAGATCATTCTATCACGCCTGGACCAGGGACTGCTCACCCGCATGGCCCTGTCCACCGGGGGAACCTATGTGCAATCCGTGGCCGGCGACATGGACCTGGAAACCATATACCGGGATCAGATTCGGGCCAAACTCGATGCCGCGACGGTAGAAAGCGACCGCAAACAGGTGTGGTATGATCGCTTCCAGTGGCCGTTGGCGATGGCCGTCGCCCTGCTCATTTTGGCCGGCGGCCTGCCTACGGTGCAACGCCCCTTGACGGCAATAGCGTTAACCCTGTTGCTGTGCGCTGCCAATACTGCGGTTGAGGCCGGGCCATTGCAACAAGGCTACCAGCACTATGCCCAAGGGGAATACGACCAAGCCTTGCAGGAATACATTCAGGGCCAATTGCAGGCGCCGGACGACCCAGCAGTACTTTACAATTTAGGCAATGCCTATTATAAAATGGGTGATTTTAAAGCGGCCAGCCAACATTATGGCCACGCCTTGTCAAAGGCGGATGAACAACTAAAGCCCAAATTGCTTTACAATCTGGGAAACAGCGCCTATCGGCAAGGCAAGCTGCAAGAGGCTATCCAGAACTATGAGGCCGCCCTGAAGCTATCCCCTGAAGACCGACAAGCTAAGGAAAATCTGGCTTTTGTAGAAAAACAATTGCAGCAGCAACAAGACAAACCCAGTCAAGACGGGCAAGACAACAAGGACTCCGACACGCAAAAAGGACAAAACGGGCAACCACAGGCACCAAAACCAGGCGAAGGGCGATCCCGGCAACCTGAGAGTCAACCCAAGGCGCCCCAGCAATCCGACGCGGATGCAACCCCGCCCTCACCGGCGCAGGCCCAAGCGGAGCCACAGCAAAAGCCGCCCCAGGAGCAATCCGATGCACCATCGAACGCCAAGGGCCAAAATCCTGCGAATCAACCTGCGGCTGCCCAGATGCTCAACCGACTCAAAGACAAGCCCGGCAAGGCCATGATGCCTGCTTACGGCAAGCAGCAAGTGGACAAGGATTGGTAATGAACATGCGGATCGCCATCATCAGCCTTGGGCTTTTGCTTTTGGGTGTTCTGCCGGCGGCAGGCGCTGTGACAGTTGATGCGCAGGTGGATCGCACCCATCTGGCAGCGGGCGAAACCCTTAACCTGACGGTCACCATTAATAACGGCGACGGCCAAGTCGATGTCGGTGCCATTACCGATTTCAAAGTCATCTCCCGCGGCAGCAGCACCAACATGCAATTTGTCAATGGCCGTTCCCACCGGGAAACGGCCTACCGCTTTTTGTTAATTCCCCGAGCCAAAGGCCGACTGCGCATCCCTCCGCTTAAAGTGCAGAGCAACGGCGCCGTGTACCATACCCAACCCGTCACCATTACGGTCAGCGAGCAGCCGGCAAACGGACCGGACTCCGCCTCCCGGGATGTGTTTGTGGAGGCACAAATTTCCAATCGCACGCCCTATGTGGGCCAACAAATCACTTTTACCTTTCGGCTGTTTAACGCCGTGCACATTGCCGACGCCGGACTTCAACCCCCCGGATTCGAAGGGTTTACGGCTAAAGAGGTTAAAGACCGGCGCACCTATCGCAAAGTCATCAACGGCCGTGAGTTTGCCGTCATTGAAGTTTACTATGTCCTGGTGCCGCTGACGCCCGGGGCGGTTACCATAGATGCGGTCCTGCTGCAGGCGAACATCGAACGACCATCCAATCACAACCGACGCCGGTCTGCTTTTGATCGATTTTTCGATGACCCTTTCTTCAACCGCGGTGCCACCGAAAGACATACCTTTCAAACCAAGGCGATCCAAATCCAGGTCCGACCCTTGCCCCCCCTTGACAAGGGACAACGTTTTTCAGGATTGGTGGGCCGTTTCGAACTCAAGGCTGATCTGGACCCATCAGAGTTAAAAGTGGGCGATTCGGCCACACTGGCCATTACGATCCAAGGCGAGGGCAACATCATGGATGCCCAAGCCATAGCGTTGGATCTGCCCTCAACCCTAAAAGCCTATGCCGATTCCCCTGAAGAGAAGATTGCGCTCAACCCAACGGGTTATCGTGGCCAAAAAACATTTCGCACCGCCTTGGTGCCGGTCCAGGCCGGCCCGGTGGTGCTGCCGCCGGTGCAACTGACCTATTTCGATGTGGCCCAAAACAGCTACCAAACCCTAAGCGCCACCTTGCCGGCGTTAACCATCGCAACGGCCGACCATGCGCCGACGGCGCCGGTGGCCATCACCCCAACACCGCTTGAGCCGTTAAAAAAGCAGGTGGCTTTTGTGGGCCGGGATATCCTGCCGCCCAAAGAAGATCTTACGGCCATTGACCATCGCGCCCCCATGGGTTGGGGCCTTTTTCTGCTGATCCTGGCTGCACCGGCCCTGCTTTACGGTGCGACCGCATGGGTTCAACAGCTGATGCACCGGGATCTGGGTGCGGCTGCGACGATGAAAGCCAGAACCCTAAAGGCCCTCAAAGCTGCCCGCACCGAAGATGAATCGGCGTTCCTGACCCACTTGTACCAGGCCTTGACCGCGGCCATTTACGCTGCTGCGGACCGCACCGGTCAAACCTTGACCTGGCAGGAGGCGCGTACCGTGCTGATACAAAACGGGCATACCGAAGACGAGGCCCAACAAGCTGCGGCGTTGCTGACCACCATTGAATCGAACAAATTCAGCGGTACCCGTCTCAGTGAGGCGCAACGGCAAGAGCTTCTGGCTCGTGTTAAGAAAATGACCAAAAGGTTGGCCCCATGAACAAGTTGATCACCTACACCTTGCTGCTGGTCACCCTAGGTACTGCCCCCTGCTGGGGCCAGGATACGGCCCGCCGGTTTATTGCGGGCGTTGAGGCCTATAAAGCATCTGATTATGACGCAGCCATCACCGCGTTCGAACACATTGCGCAAAGTGGGGTACGCAATGGCCAGCTTTTTTACAACCTGGGCAATGCCTACTTGAAGAACAACAACCTGGGTCGCGCCATCCTGTGGTATGAACGCGCCCTGCAATTGCTTCCCAACGATCCGGATTTAAAATTCAACTTGACCTATGCCCGCTCTTTAACACAGGATGCCGTAGAGCCAGAGGCCGTCGAACTGGTGCGCATTTTCTTCTTCTGGCGCTATCAACTCAGCGCCCGCACCATTCTCATTCTGGCCATAACAGGCAATTTCCTTATATGGAGCCTGGCCATCGGCTGGCGATTAACCGGCCGTCGCGCACTGCGGCGGGCCACACTCATATTGCTGCTGCCCACCGCGGTTTTTGTTCTCACCGGCGCTTATAACTACTACGAAGCCGCCTACCGCCGCCAAGGAATTGTATTGACGGCAAAAGTGCCGGTACGCGCAGGTTTAGAGGACACCGACACCGAACTGTTTGTCTTGCACGCCGGCGCAAAGATCAGGATCATCAAAAAGCTCAAAGCTCACTTTAAAATTCAGTTTGCCAAAGACAAAATAGGATGGGTGGACCAAAGCGAGATCGGGTTGATTTGACTGATTGGGTCAGCCACTTAGTGCGGCTTGAATCATTTGATCCAGTTGATCGATTGAAAAAGGTTTTTTGATAAATCCACTCGCCCCGAGCCGAAGGGCGGCCTTAATATCGGCACTTTCAGAAAAGCCACTGGAAATGATGGCCTTTTGGTCCGGATAGAGCTTAAGGGCCGCTTCATATGTTTGGCGCCCATTCATTCCGGAACCCATAAGCATATCTATCACCATCAGGTCAACAGGGTTTTCTTCTATAAATGAAATCGCGGATTCACCGGAAGGCACTGAATCAACCTTGTACCCCAAGGTATGCAACATCTCGCTGGTTATGTCACATAATAGTGCCTCGTCATCGACAACCAGGATGTGTTCCCCCTTACTGGTATGACATTTCATTTCCCCTGCGTCCACCTTAATATCCGCCTGTTCAGAGGTCACAGGAAAATAAAGTTGGAAGCATGAACCTTCGCCACTGCTTTTAACATGGATGTGTCCATTATGGTCTTGCACGGTATTCCAAACTACCGTAAGGCCAAGCCCCGACCCGCTTCTGCCCATCACCTTTCGGGTGTAAAATGGCTCAAAAACATGCTCTAAATCACTATCCGAAATACCCGTGCCGGTATCTTGCACATTCAAAACAACGTAGTCGCCTTCTTTTAGGGCACCTACCAAACTATCTGTTTTAACAATCTGTTGATTTTGAGTTGAGATACGTATGGTGCCATCATCGATGATGGCTTCCGCCGCATTTAAGACCAGATTCATGAGGCATTTTTTAATATGTACCGAAGAACATAAAATGTTAGCTCGATTGGCATCAAGTTGCTGACGGACTGTCACTTTTGGATAAAGTGACTTGAGCCTATGGAACTCAGGAGAATCCAGATATTGCCGAACCAGTGCGTTAAGGTCATGGCCTTCTCTGGCAGCGGCGGCTCCTTTGGCCACCGTAAGCAAATCAGAGACCACGGCGGCGGCTCTTTGCCCTGATTCCTGGATCGTTTCAATGGGCTTTCGCAAGTTGCTGTCTTTCGGCAATCTCAATAGAAGTAATTCAGGATACCCGACGATTCCGGAAAGTATATTGTTTAAGTCATGGGCAACACCACTTGCCATAAGGCCGATGGCTTGCATTTTTTCCGCCCTGGCAAGTTTTCTTTCCAGCACGACTTCCTGAGAAACATCACGCTTCATGGCAACATAATGATGAATGCGACCTTTGGAGTCAACCACCGGGGTTATCGTGGCCTCCTCCTGATATTCTTCCCCGTTCTTGCGCTTGTTGACGATTAACCCTTTCCATGTTTTTTTTCCGCTCAGGTTTTTCCAGATGATTTGATAGAATTTAGCTGAATGCCTCCCGCTTTGTAAAATTCTGGGATTTTGGCCGATCACTTCTTCGTACGAATATCCTGTTATCCGTGAAAAAGCGGGATTTACATATTCAATTTTTGCATCTGCATCTGTTATCACTACGGAGTCATGGGATTGATTTATGGCGGAGTAAAGAAGCTGTTCCAGTTTTTTTGATTCCCTGATGGAATCATTTCTTTCAGCAAGTGCGCGGGTCAGATAACCGATCTCATCATGCCGATCCATACCCGTCAAGGCAATGTTTTCCGATTCAATATCGCCAATTTTTTGAACTTCCAGAGCTAGTTTTTGGAGATCCTTTAGCTGGCGGCCACTTACGAACCATATAAGTATCGCCGTAACTGGAACACCAACAAGGGCAATGATCCCCCCCCACAAAATAAGCGCCTTGATTTTGTCCTTAATGGGAGTATCAGAAAAGGTCACCTTTATCACGCCAATAAGTTCGCCTTTATGTCCTATGCGATGTTGCAGAAGAAAACCTTGTGAACTTCCTTTCTGGATGAGGGGATGCCCGTTCGCATCAACAATTATTACACCCACAACACCCTGTGTGACCAAGAGGGAATTGGCATGTCGAAGCATGCCGATATAATCTGTATGTTCGACCATGGATACCAGAGAAGTCGCAACGATCTCCATGCGGCTTTCAATTTCCTGTTTATAATCATGCTGAAATATGCGGTAGGCAATAAATGCGTAGGAGAAAAGCACAAAAGCAATCAGCAGACCAGTGGCTAAAAACGTCCATAAAGCAGTTTGGTTACGAAGTGATTTCTTTTGGAAGATTGTCATTTACTCAGCCTAGCTCAGAAAGAATATCGACAAACATTTGGTGATGAGCTTCTTCAGCTTGAATAATCTGGTCAATGTCCGTTTTTATCTTATCATCAAAATCAAGCGTCAGAATCTGCTGGTACAGTTTGATTGCACCGGTTTCAGCATCAATATCCTTTTGAATCATTTGATCCGCAGCAACTGCTGTTTGGGGAGGCCATACGGCAACGGTTGGCTCAACATTGCCTTTTTTGATAATATCTGTCAGGAAAATGGCATGGTGCATCTCCTGGCACACAATTTCCTTGATCGCCTCCCCAATGGAACCTTCAGAATCTTTGTTAAGCGCTGCAATTATCCCCGCATGGTTTCCATATTGAACGACGGCGCCGTACTCATGCTGTAATGCCAAGTCAAGGAGTTCAAACTTTTGATCCGGAAAAAATTTTTTTTTTGATTCCGGCTCTTTATTTCCTTTGCAACCGGATAGCGGTGCCGCAACGGGAAGCGTAAGAAAACAAGCACTTATTGTTAAAAAGGTTCGTCTATCCACATGATGCCGCATGTTACCTCCACTGTCATCCTTTGAAGCTAAAAAACATTGAAAAATCCCAGACGGGACTATTTTGAAACCAACTTGACATTACGAAACCGTCTAAGCCGGGCCTCCTAAAGAAAGCAAAATCCACTGTATTTTTAACAAATAAGGCAAAATTACCACCATCAGATATGATTCACCCACCACCTACTTGCAATGCTGAACGCCTCTTATGGCCACTATATCGGCCATATAAGGATGCCGATGCCTTATTGAGGAATATGGCAGAAAAGAAACAACAATGAATGAATCTTAGCCATTTATCCAAATTCATCATCAAAAATTATATCATCTGGCATGGATCACGGCAACTGCCTAATATTCATGATTTTCATTCTTGTGGCCGCTATTCCAAGTCCCTCCTCAGTTTTCTCAACAAAGGTCATGCCATCCAAGAATTCCTATATCTTTCTATTGATCTCTGAAAATGCCGAGATAGAACTGGAAGAGGGCAACGTGCTTCCTCGGTCGTTTATAGGATTCCCGAACCAAATCCCGATAGGCGGCAATAGCTGAATTTTGTACATCCCGAGTTTGTACACATTATTTAGAATCGTTCTGGTCGAGGCCTCTTCAGTGGCATAAACCGTTTTCTTGATCATTGGCACGCTGAAACCATACAGCGTCGCCGAACAGACAATCACAATCACGAAAATGGGATTGAAGAGTTTAATAAACAGAATGGATCCAAACATGCAGGAATGACTCCTTCTACCGTCCAGGTGCAGCCGAGATTTTCAGTTCAAATACAAGTTGCATGCTTGATTCTGATCATAGTGCTCAAGTGTCAGAACCGTCAAGTGATAGTTTTCGGTTTAATTTCAGGCTCCGCGGGAAAAATATACTGCCAAAACGCTGATAAGTAGGGTCGGATTTTGAAATGCAACCAGACACCAGGAAATTGTACTGGCGGCGGTTTTGAATGGCCAAATACCGCATTGACACTGTGAGGTTTTTGGACACCTTGAATTTAACCCTTAATTTGAAACCGGGATTTGCATTCACCTGGCTCCTCACAGTCATGGCATTTTGAAACCTTCTGGGCCCTGTGTCCACACCCGCACATTTTCACACGAGCAACAATTAAGACTCAACTGCCTTGGGCTGATCCAAGCAATGATGATTCGCGATATCATGTTGCAGAACAATCTGCACTTCTTTATTTTTTTGCCGGCCCATTAGGTGGAATATTCAGTACGGTTATGAAACGCAGGTCCAGGGAAGTGAATAGGGCTTAGGGATCGATATTCTCTAAGCTTTTTTTATTTTGGCTCCACAGATACGTTTTCACATGTTGGTATAGATCGCGCTGCATCGCCTCATCCGGTGTAACGAACTGTGCATTAACTATCTCCCGCTCATCGATCTTTACAGTGGGGGGGCTTTCCATCTGCACTTCAAACATGCGGGCCCGGTCACACGGCCCCAGATCGCCCGGCACTTCCTTAATGAAGACCAACGCTTTCTCTTCCAAATGTATGCCGACCTCCTCAAACGTTTCCCGCACAGCAGCCTGCTGCCATGTCTCCCCCCGTTTAAGGATTCCGCCGGGAATCGACCACCCTTTCTTGTAGGACTTCTGAACAATAAGGATCTTATCCCGATGCCATATCATTACCAATGCGCCTCGGATGGGCATTCTGGTTATGGTGAATACAAAACGAGCGCACCGAAAAATGATGCTTAGACAGATGCCCCATATATGGGTCTTAAATGTATTCATGTTTCGATATATACGGTAAATGGATACCGGTTACCACCAAATTTTAAAGTTACGCATACTTGTTCCCTATCTCCAAGGCATTTTTTGTCTGCCCAAGTGTCTGCGGGTCTAGTTTTTGTTCAACCGCAAACTGCAGATCCAGAAAATCTATCGAGTTGACCCGCTGCTATGCCCCAAGCCCGAACTGCCTATGAAGGTGATTTCTTTTAGGGATTCAAGCCTATTCTTTTTACTTCTTTAACCGGACAGGATTGATTCAAACTAAAAATATTATTATAAGTTTTAAAACTATCCCAAATTTGATATGGCTTTCTGACAATTCTATCTGAAAGTAACACTGAATTCAACCGGTACAATACGGGGGTGTTGAATGCTCAAGCGAATCTTCCTGTTCCTATTTATATTCACTTTCACTATGTTGACTGGCTGTTTGACAAAACGGCAGGTTTTGGAGGGAAATCTATTCCAATCGTCGATGCCATCGATGCTGATTAAGGTGGATCCTAATATTCCTTATCTTGAAATGGTAGAATCTGCCAACTTCAGCTACGGGACGCTGGAATCCCGCCACCGAATTGCATCGGAACGCCATGAAGTATATTATTTTGCGGATCTTGGCCGCAACAACATAATTAAACGCTTCTTCATTATTGTGGTAAGCCGCCTTGTGGACCAAGATTGGTATTATATTGATAATTTTGATAATTGGTGGGAAAATCCTCTGCACTCCGGCAACACGGAATTTGGACATAAGACTTATAAAACCGCGTCCGTGGTCGGGTCCATTAAGGGTGGTGACTTTGCCAAATACTTCAATTCAAAGTCATACTTTCTCTCAAATTGCTATGCCATGAAAGTGCTGCATCGCCTGGTTAACGAAAGCAACAAGCTGGTTTTCTGGTATGGGGAAGACTGCGGAAAACTATCTCAAAATCTCGAAATCGATGGCAGCAATGTCAAGCAGAAAAATAGTGCCATCCGACAGGCGATCGATGCACTTTTTGAGCAAGCCATCGTCTTTCAGGATTAGTCATGGTTCGAATTCCAAAACCACTGCAGATGGGAGAGTCGATCTTTATCCTGTTCCTGCTATTCGGACTTTCCGGGTGTCTATCCATGTCTCCTTCCACTGCAGATATTGCAATGGTAGACAGAGCCCTTGACATGGATACCGCTCAAGCTTCAATTATAAATGAACATTTTTATGCAATTTACTGTGAAGGCAAAAAGATTGGATGGCGCAAGCTGAGCGAAGCACGCTTGATGCATTCGGGACAGATTTACCAGATCCACACGCAGATCACTTGCAAAAAGTATTATCGCTATGGTCAACCGGTGGAAAAAACCCAGTTGACCAAAACCATCCATGATATGCAAAATCATTTTGTTGCGGGTGCAACCCTGTCATCCGGTGGAAATCAAAAGCCAACGCTTGTGACCATTAGGAATACGGGGCCTGATCTTCAGGTGAGCATGGAAAGGGGCGAAACCAGGAGCAACCGGAAAATCAAGCGGCAGGTCAGCAATTTATACCCCCTGATCCAACAAATTCGCATGTTGCCATTACTCGCTGATGCCCAAAAAGAGATTCACTTTTTCAGCACCAACAAATTGAGACTTTACGCCTTTACCGCCAAGGTGCTCGGCATAGAAAGCCTGGAGCTTGACACAGGTGCCCGGCCAGCATGGCATGTGGTCTTAAAACGCCACCAAAGAGTACTCCAAGATTTTTTTATCAGTCCAGACGGCAAACAGCGCGTATTAAAGATCGTAGATCATCTTCAACCCTATTCGTATGTTGCTGAGCCATCTTATAGAGCAAAACACGGAATAGAGACGTATGATTTCAATACAATGCATGATATTAAGCCATCGACTTCGATCGCTTCCTCGTGGAGTGTCCAAACGGCCATAATGGACATTTCGAATAAAGCATTGAACGACAGGTTGATCGAAAATACCTGGCAAGTTCGCGAAGAGAATTTTGAAGACGGCAGGGCCAGGTGGATATTCCAAGCCCGTAAAGTGGACGATCAACAGGCCCAAAACCTGCCTCTATCTTTTAAAAGCACACCCGAATTTCTTGGATCGTCCTTCTATATCCAGAGCAATCACCCTAAAATTCGTCAGACAGCGGCTCTAATCAAAGGCGCCGAAACCAACGCATTGAGGCTATTTCGAAAGATCGCCATGTGGGTTTATAATGCTATTGAGGAAAAAAATTACAACACTGAGATGGCATCTGCCGTGGAAGTCCTTGAACGAAAACAGGGGGATTGTACCGAGCATTCGGTTTTGACTGTGGCCCTAGCTCGCGCATCAGGGATTCCTGCGAGAATTGCTGCAGGTTTGTATTACACCGAGGAAAGTTTTACCTATCATATGTGGGTGGAGGCTATGGTGGGTGAGGATTTATGGGTCGCAGTTGATCCAGCCATGGGGCAGATTGAACCGGACGCTCTGCACTTGAAACTGTTCCACGGTGATTTGGATTATGATACGCACTCCAATATCACATGGGACCTCATTGAAAGCCTCCATCGTGATGACTTGAAAATAGTAAAAATTAACAAAACTTTTTAAGTTTCAAGTGACCATCAAAGATCGAAGAAAAGATCAATTCCTGCGTGGGCTAAATGATTCAAATTTGGACAGGGCCATCCTCCTAAGATGGCCCGCATCAGCTTATGTGACAATGCCGCTCATTCTTGAAAATAATTTTTTAACAATACAGGCACGATGCAATGTTCGCCGACTTGGATTTCATCCTTGAGCTGCCGCCTTGCTTTTTGATACGTTGCCCACATGAAATTTATCGCCGACTTTCACATTCATTCCAAATATTCTCGAGCCACAGCCCGCAATCTGGATTTGGAAAACCTGTATATCAGCGCCCAAATCAAAGGCATCACCGTCATCGGCAGCGGTGATTTTACCCATCCGGCGTGGTGGCAGGAGATCAAAGAGAAGCTGGTACCGGCACAAGAGGGCTTGTTTCAGCTAAAGCCTGAGATTGCCAAGGCCTGCGATGAACAGGTACCGCCTGCCTGCCGAGGGCCGGTGCGGTTTATGCTGGTGACCGAAATCAGCAATATCTACAAAAAGAACGAGCGCACCCGCAAGAACCACAACCTGGTCTTTATGCCCGATGCCGACGCCGCCGAGCAGTTCAACCGCCGATTGGATGCCATTGGCAACATACGCTCCGATGGCCGGCCGATTTTGGGACTGGATGCCCGCAATCTTCTGGAAATCGTGCTGGAGACCGCCGATGGCGGCTACCTGATCCCGGCCCATATCTGGACGCCCTGGTTTTCTCTTTTGGGATCCAAATCCGGCTTTGACACGATCGAGGCATGTTTTGAGGATTTGACGCCTCACATCTTTGCCCTGGAGACCGGTCTGTCATCGGATCCGCCCATGAATTGGCGCGTATCGGCACTGGACCGCTATACCTTGGTCTCCAATTCGGACGCCCATTCGCCGGCCAAGTTGGGCCGCGAAGCCAATTGCTTTGATACCGAGCTGGGTTTCACAGCCATTCGCAGCGCCATGGAGAGTGGCGCGCCACCTCAATTTTTAGGCACGTATGAATTCTATCCCGATCAGGGCAAGTATCACGTGGACGGCCATCGCAAATGCGCGTTTCGCAGCTTGCCCCACGAGACCCTTGGCCTCAACGGGATCTGCCCCGAATGCGGCAAGCCGTTAACCCTGGGGGTCCTGTACCGCGTGGAAGCTTTGGCCGATCGGCCCCAAGATTATCGCCCCCCCGCAGCCGCTCCATTTCGCAATCTGATTCCCCTGGATGATGTGCTCAGTGAGGTGCTTCAGGTGGGACCGAAAAGTAAAAAGGTAACCCGAGCATACCATCAATTGGTTGCGGATTATGGCGCAGAATTCGATATTTTGTGCCATATCCCCCCGGCGGATTTAGAAAAAAGCGGTATCCCGTTGCTGGCCGAAGCCATCCACCGCATGCGCGAAGGCCGGATTGTTTTCGATCCGGGTTATGACGGCGAATTTGGCCAGGTCCGCATCTTCGACGCTGCGGAACGCGAAACCCTGCAGGGTCAGCAGCGCCTTTTTGAGGTGCCCGATACCCGGCCGGCTCCCCGAACAGAAGCGTTGCGCCCAGCACCAGCGCCCGGGCGTCCGGCTATAGTCGCACCCCCGGTTCTATTGGAAGCGCCGGCGACGCCGGAAATCTCGCTCAATGCCGATCAACAAGCGGCTGTGGATCACACCAAGGGTCCGTTGCTCATTTCAGCGGGCCCCGGAACCGGCAAAACCCGCACCATTACCTGTCGCATCGCCGCCCTGATAGATCAGCGCGCGGTCCCTGCCGAGGCCATCCTGGCGGTGACCTTTACCAACAAGGCCGCCCAGGAGATGCGCCTGCGCCTGAAGGCGATGCGCCCGCCAGGGGCCATGCTGCCCATGGTGAGCACCTTCCACGGCCTTTGCTGGCAATTGCTGCGGGAAATCTACCAGGAGGTCAGCGGCGGCATTGTCGATGAGATGGGACGTCACGCCCTTATCGGCGATGCCATGGCGCAAACCCGGTCCATCGGGCAATCACCGGCGCTATCGGCAGACACCATACTGACTTATATCATCGAGGCCAAGCAACAGCTCCTCGGGCCCACCGACGATCTGCGCCGGGTGGCGCCGGCGGATCATTGTGCGGAACTGGCTAAAATTTACGGGTCTTATCAAAATCTGCTGGCCCTCCAGCATTTGTATGACTTTGAAGACCTGATCTTTCAAGTGGTCACCCTGCTGGAACAGGATAGCGCCTATCGCCGGCAGATGCGCCGGCGCTTTACCCATTTGTTTGTGGATGAATTTCAAGATATCAATTCAGCCCAATACCGGTTGCTTAGGGCTTTGGCGCCCGCCAAGGCCGATGTGTGCGTCATCGGCGATCCCGACCAGGCGATCTATGGTTTTCGCGGATCCGATGTGCGCTATTTCAGCCAATTCCAACGGGATTATCACAATACGCGCATTCTACATTTGGCGCGCAATTACCGTTCCAGCGAAACCATCCTGGCCTCTGCCTATCAAGTCATCCGAGCCCGGTCGATCCACCCCGCCACCGGGGCGCCGGTGCGCACCTACTCCGGTATAAAGGGGGCGCCCACCCTCTCTGTTTTGGAAGCGCTTTCAGAGCGCGCCGAGGCGGTCGTCATTGGACGAACCATCGAACAGATGGTGGGCGGCACGGGAATGCACAGCATGGATTTCGATAAGGTGGACACCACCGTCAAGGCACCCGAACACAGTTTTAAAGATTTTGGGGTGCTGTGCCGCACCGGACGCCAGGTTCACTTTATCGCCCAACAGCTGTCCAGCGCCGGCATCCCCTGCCAATTGGCCTCACGCAAATTTTTGGAACAAAAACGTGTGGTGCAGTTGTTGGCGACCTGCCGGGTGATTCGCAACCAAGGCACCTATGTCGACCTGAACCACCTTAGCGGTTTAAACGGGATGGGCATCAGCACCCAGAGCCTGGCCTTGTTTAAGCAGTGGGCCTATGCCAAGCAACTGCCGCTGACCACCGCCCTGCACACGGCCAACCGCTTGCCCATCCCCGGCATGTCAACCCAACGCCAAAAGCGGTTGGTTTCCCTGGTGCGTCTGTTGGACAAACTCAAAAAAGAGACGGCGGCCATGACAGCAGCGCAGACCTTAATCCACATTGCCGGTCAACCCCCTCTGGGCGCCCGCTGTGATACCCAAGACCTGCAACGCTTGACCGCCCTGGCCGAACCTTATGGGCGGGACCATGGGGCATTTTTGACGGCCATGGCCCTTGGCCAGGATACCGATCTTTATCGCCCTGAAGTGGAAAAAGTAGCGGTGATGACCCTGCATGCCGCCAAAGGGTTGGAGTTTGAGGTGGTCTTTGTGGCCGGTTGCGAACAGGACCTGATCCCCTATCGGCGACCGGGTCATGATGGCATGGATATCGAAGAGGAACGGCGCCTCTTTTATGTGGCCATGACCCGCGCCAAAGGACAACTCTTTCTTTCCTGGGCACGCAAACGCAATCTATATGGCCGAACCCAAGTCAGGACACTGTCGCCTTTTGTGGCCCGGATTGAAAACCGGCTCAAGGCCCACTTGCGCCGGCCGGGTAAACCCCGAGAAAAAACCCAACAACAATTAACCCTTTTTTAGCGTATTCGGTTTAAAGTTAGAGATGACCCCATGAACCGCATCGACCGCTTAAGCGCCATTCTCATCCAATTGCAGTCCAAACGGATGATCAGCGGCAAAGAGGTTGCCGAACGATTCGGTATCAGCCTGCGAACCGTCTACCGTGATATTCGCGCCCTGGAAGATGCCGGCGTGCCCATCGGTTCTGAAATCGGTCGGGGATATTTTCTGGCCGAAGGCTATCATCTGCCGCCGGTGGTTTTGTCCAGGGATGAGGCCGGTGCGTTGCTGATGGGCGCCAAATTGATCGAAAAATTCAGCGATCTTTCGGTGAACCGGCATTATGCCATGGCGCTGGACAAAATCAAAGCGGTACTTGACCCAAGCCAGAAGGACCATCTTGAAACCCTTGCCGCACACATTGAAGTATTAAAATCCGTACCTGCCACAACAGCCGGCTTCCCTAACGATCTGCTTCTAAAAATCCAAACCCTTCTCGGGCAAAACCGATTGATTCGCATTGCCTATACCTCAGGATACAAGCAAGAGAACACACAGCGGATGATCGAGCCGTTGGGGTTATGCTTCTATGCCGCCCATTGGCACCTGTTGGCCTATTGCCGATTGCGCGAGGATTATCGTGACTTCCGCGTGGATCGAATTGAATCCATAACCGCCCTGGAAGAGAAATTTGATTCCCGCCGTCACGGCAACTTAAAAGAGCTCATTGGCCGTATCGTCCTGGCGACGGATCTCAACCCCGCTTGCGTTCGCTTTGACCATGACGTCACGGGCTTCATTCAAGACCAGAAGCACTATTTCGGATTCGTGGAAGAAAAACCATTGGCGCATCAAATTGAAATGCATTTTCTTACCGCTTCTTATGACTATTTTTCACGCTGGCTGCTCAGCTTTACCGACAGTGTCGAGGTGGTCTCGCCGGAGCCCCTCAAGACCATCATGCGCCGGCATGCCCGGTGCCTGGTAGGCCATCATTAAATTTTATATTTATATTATCTCATCTCAAACTGACATAGGGTTGTCACTCTGCATCATTATGGTTAGCTTCAAGATTCGGTACTTGCGCAGTGTGCCAATCGAATGGTTCGCTTGCCTCGGCAAGGCCTATTTGCGCAAGCAATCGACCCAAGCGCACCCACACCACAAGAGGAGGTAATAAAGATGGATGAAAAGCTTAAAAAACACGGCTCCATTAGCTGGAGCGAACTGATGACCAGCGATGCAGCGGCTGCCAAAACATTCTATGGCGAGCTGTTCGGCTGGACATTTGACGATATGCCCATGGGGGAGACGACCTACTCGGTCTTTAAAGCCAACGACGATGAGGTGGGGGGCATCATGTCTTTTCCTTCCGATGCGCCGCCCATGCCGCCGGCATGGAGCCTCTATATCACGGTGGACAATGTGGACCGTGTGGCTGAACAGGCCACCGGTATGGGCGCAAAAATTGCCATGCCGCCCAAGGATATCCCCGATGTGGGTCGTTTTTGCGTGCTGCAGGATCCCCAGGGCGCCTTTATCTCCATCATCAGCTACGTTAAATAGTCTGGGAGTAATTATCCTGGCCCAGGGGGCCAGGCATTGCGTTAACCCCGTAAAGGGATACGATTAAGCGCGTTGCCGGCCATAGCTATTGCGCTTTACCGATCTATGGCGCTCCAACCGGCCGGCGCAGAGGCCGGCCCTGCGCTGAATCGGTGGTGGCCAGGCAGATGATCTTCGTAGGGCCGGGCTCTGCCCCGGCCGGCGCAGACGATGCTACGGCAAAGCCTGTTGGTAACCCGGCCAGTGAAGACCGGGTTTGTTTTTATTATTAAACACCCGTCCCTCTGGATGGCGGCCGGAATCCGTGCTATATCTGGCCATCGACAAAAGGACAATGGATCAGAATGCAATTGTAACGAAATCTCACCATGCCATGCGCCTGAAATTGAGATCTAAAAAATGATGAATTCGTAAAAAGTCCGAAAATCCCCTCTCCCCTAAGTCCCCTCCCGCCCGGGGAGGAGAAATGTGACTTTTTACGATTTCATCAAAAAATGCGTTAGCGCTTTAGAATTTGGATGGCACCAACGCCTGGAAACGCAAGTTCATGCCCGCAAAAAAGCCGTTGAAACGACAAGGCAGACCACGCCGCCGCAACCGTGCCGCCGTCGAACTGGATGCCATCGAAGTGCGCGGTGCCAGAGAGCACAACCTGAAAAACATCGACATCACCCTGCCCAAACGAAAACTCGTGGTCGTCACCGGTGTTTCAGGATCCGGCAAATCGAGCCTGGCCTTTGATACGCTTTTTGCAGAAGGGCAGCGGCGCTATGTCGAATCCCTCTCCGCCTATGCCCGCCAATTCATTGGCCAGATGGAAAAACCCAAGTATGACACCATCCGGGGGCTTTCGCCCACCATCGCCATCGAACAAAAAGCCGCCAGCAAGAATCCCCGTTCCACCGTCGGCACCATCACCGAAGTCTATGACTACCTGCGGGTGCTGTTCGCCCGCATCGGCGAACAGTTCTGCATCAAGTGCGGCAAATCAGTGGGTCACGGCAGTGCCCAGGAGATGGTCGGCCAGATTGCAGACCTGGGACCGGATACCAAAATCATGTTGCTGGCCCCTATCGTCGAAAACCGCAAAGGCGAGCACCGTGACCGCCTCAATGCCCTGATGGGTCAGGGTTACGCCCGGGTGCGCGTCGATGGCGTCGTCCAGGCCATCGAAGATGTCCAAAGCCTGGCCAAATATAAAAAGCACACCATCGAAGTGGTAGTGGACCGCTTGGTGGTCAAGACCACTCCATCTTTCCATCAACGGCTCACCGATTCGGTGGAGACCACCCTCAAACTGGGACAGGGCCGCCTCATTGTTCACATCCTGGGCGGCAAAGACCTACCCATGAACGAAGCGCGCACCTGCTGCGGCATCGCTTACCCCGAACCCGAGCCGTCCCTCTTTTCTTTCAACTCCCCTTTGGGCATGTGCCCCGCGTGCAATGGCATCGGCAACCAATTGAGCTTGGATATCGACAAGCTGATTCCGGACAAAGCCCTCTCCATTCGTCAGGGCGCGGTTGTGCCTTGGAAAAACTACTTCAATAAAAACAAGGACCAGAACGGTTCATGGGGTGGCCGCCAGATGATGGCCATGGAGCAGCAATGGGGCATCGACTTTGATATGCCCTGGCAAAAACTGCCCAAAAAGCACCAACGCATTCTGCTGCATGGGTCCGATGGCCGCGAGATGACTGTGGATTGGGATTCGGAAAAAATCCAGGGCAAAGTTACGCTGGCGTGGGAAGGGCTTATCAACACCATGATGCGCCGCTACCGCCAAACCCAGTCTGAGCACCAGAAGAAGTACTATGCGGCCTTTATGTCGTCCCAACCCTGTCGGATGTGCAAGGATCGCCGGCTCAAACCCGAGGTGCTGCACGTACGCATTGCCGGCCAATCGATTATCGACGTCACCGACATGACCGTGCAGCAAGCCCATGCCTTTCTGAGCGGGCTTGATCTGACGGGCAACCGCAAGTTGATCGCCCAGGAGCTGAACAAGGAGATCATCAGCCGCCTGGGTTTTTTGATCAATGTGGGCCTCAACTACCTGACCCTGTCCCGCAAAGGACCCACCCTATCGGGGGGTGAAGCCCAGCGCATCCGACTGGCTTCCCAGGTGGGCTCCGAACTTACCGGCGTACTCTATATTCTGGATGAACCTTCCATCGGCCTGCACCAGCGTGACAACATCAAACTGCTGGAGACGTTGTGTCACCTGCGGGACATCGGCAACTCGCTGATCGTCATCGAACACGACCGCGAAACCATGGTATCGGCCGATTGGATTGTGGACATGGGGCCGGGTGCGGGCCTGCTGGGCGGGCAAGTCGTCAGCCAGGGCACCTATGGACAAATCTGCCGCGATAAACGTTCACCCACCGGCCGCTACCTCAGCGGCAAAGCCGCTATTGAAATCCCCAAAAAACGCTGCACCCCGCGTCGCGCCGGCAATCGCTGGGTCACGGTTAAAAAAGCCGCAGAAAACAACCTGGCCCGGATCAATGTGCGTATTCCATTGGGCTTGCTGGTGGCCGTCACCGGTGTCTCCGGGGCGGGCAAATCGACGTTGATCAACCAAATCCTCTACCCCGTACTGGCCCGCCGACTCCACAACACCCCTATCGAAGTGGGCCGTCATGCCGGCATCACAGGACTGTCGCATCTGGATAAAGTGATCAACATCGATCAGAAGGCCATCGGACGCACCCCCCGCAGCAATCCGGCAACCTACACCAAGGTCTTTGACCACATTCGCAACTTGTTTGCCCTGCTGCCCGAATCCAACATGCGCGGCTACACCAAAGGCCGTTTCTCGTTCAATGTGAAAGGCGGCCGCTGTGAGGCCTGTCGGGGAGACGGCTACATTAAAGTAGAGATGCATTTTCTGGCCGATGTCTTTGTCCCCTGCGAGGCCTGCAAGGGCAAACGCTTCAATGCCGCCACCCTGGAGGTCACCTTCAAAGGTCACTCCATAGCCGAGGTGCTCGATCTTTCCGTGCGCCAGGCCAGGGCGCTGTTCGCCAACCAGCGTAGAATCCGCACCATCCTCGACACGCTCATGGATGTGGGGCTGGGCTATATCAAACTGGGCCAATCCGCCACCACGCTGTCCGGGGGCGAAGCCCAGCGCATCAAACTGGCACGCGAACTGTCCAAGGCCGACACCGGCAGCACCCTCTACATCCTGGATGAGCCCACCACCGGCCTGCACTTCCAGGACATCGAAATGCTGCTGGCGGTTCTCCAACGCCTCAAAAAGGCAGGCAACAGCGTTATCGTCATCGAACACAATCTGGACGTGATTAAAACGGCCGACTGGATCATCGACATGGGTCCCGAGGGCGGCCATGGCGGGGGCCGCATCGTCGCCCAGGGCCCTCCGGAAAAAATCGCCAAAAATCAGGCCAGCCATACCGGTCGATACCTGGCGGATATTCTCGTGCAAAGTTAGTAACAGCGGGCTCAGTATGGCGGGCCTGAGAGAAGTCTATCTTCTGATGCGGTTTGCGAACAGCACCAGTTTAAAGTTAACGGCCCTCAGGGCACGGTGCCATATATTCAGGGGCACAAAAAGACGCGCGCTTCTTAATCTTACGAATGACCAGAGTACTGGCGACAAACGCTTGCACGCAGATCAATCCTTTTGAGCGTGCCATCATAGACTGCCCTTTGCGCAATATCCGCTCATTGCCATTCGGCCACGTCACCCAGATCAATCCTTGCACACAATCGATTTGGGTGGCGCGTGCTTCCAGCGATACAACTTGATCGGCCTGCAGCTGAAATGATCGTCGGGCGTTGGGGGTTTTCATGTTAATCCGTTTCATGGCTCCTCCTGTCAGGCGCATTGAATCCCATCCTAACGGTGATGGGTGATATTGTCGCCATGGTTGAAACATGGTAGGTAGTAAAATAGGGCAAATCGTGGAAGGTGAGCAGGGGCAATTATTTGTTATTTCCGCCCCCAATGCGTTTTCTACAAAGACTGTACCCTTGTTTTGACCTGGAATTGTGTCTATTTTTTACAGACATGATGTGAAATGATATTCGGCGAACACGAACATGCAAAGAAGGTCGAACGCATGCCATCACAATCAAATCCCAATACCCATCGCAATGAAATGGTGGCGGAACGCATCTTGAATCTGATCCGCAAGGGCGTACTGAAACAAGGCGACAAAATTCCTTCCATCCGACAACTGAGTCGTGAACTCCATGTCAGCATCAATACCGTTAAAGACGCCTATTGGAAACTGGAGAGCCGTAACTATATCGTGGCCGTTCCTCAATCGGGTTTCTATGTGAAACGGCAACCTGCTTTCAACGCCCCCCAGGACAGCGACGATCCCCATCATCTGGACCCCCAGGATGTCAGCCTGTGTCGCATTTACGGTGCTTTTCAAAATCTGGGGCAATGCACGCCCGAAATTTCGCTGGCCATCGCCGAACTGGCCCCCGACTTGCGGCCGACGGCCAAGTTGGGCCGTTTTTTCCAGCAGGCCCTTCGTGATCAGGAGATGGAAAGCTTCAGTTACCTGATGACGCCGGGGCACCTGGAGCTTCGCGAGCAAATCGCACGCTTGGGACTTTCATGCGACCTGGATCTCTCACCCGAAGAGATTGTCATTACCAATGGTTGTCACGAAGCGATCTTTTTGGCGCTCATGGCCGTCTGCCAACCCGGAGATACCGTGGTGTTGGAAAGCCCGGTCTATTTCAACCTGCTGCAATTGCTCCAGCACCTTAAGCTTAAAATAATCGAAATCCCCAGTTCTCCAAACGATGGCATCAGTATCGACACGCTGCGTTTTGTGCTGGACAATCATCGGGTCAATGCTGTTTTTTCAATTTCGAACGTTAATAACCCCGTGGGTTTTTCCATGCCACAAACCCAGAAACAAAAAATGGTGGCTATGTTGGATCAATACGCCATCCCCTTGATCGAAGATGACATCTATGGGGACTTGGGTTTTGAACGACGCCCGCGCCCCTGCAAATCGAATGATACCAACGGTAATGTCCTGCTGTGCTCCTCATTTTCCAAAACCATCGCACCGGGGTTGCGGGTGGGGTGGATCGCGCCTGGGAAATATTATGATCAAATTGTCAAAGCAAAAACGTTGCTTAATATTTCCACGGCCTCGATCAACCAATTGGCAATGGCCCGTTTTTTAAAAGACGGCGGCTATGAGCGGCACCTGCGATCCATTCGAAAGACGCTGGCCAGGCAGGTCTCTGCCATGCGAGGGGCCATTTTAAAGTACTTTCCCCACGGCACCCGCGTGACACAGCCCACCGGCGGCTTCCTGTTATGGATCGAGTTGCCGAAAAAAATTGATACGGAAAAAATCTACCACCAGGCCTTGAAACAGCAGATCTTGATCGCACCGGGCCACCTTTTTTCATTAAGACCCAAATACACCCATTTTATGCGATTGAGTGCCGGTTATTGGAATCCACGCGTAGACAAAGCCATTCAAGCCATCGGCGCGCTATGCCACAATGAAACAGAGAAGCATGTATTGGAGCGCCCCCCGGTTAAGGATGCCGTCTAAAATCCAATATCTTGGATTAGATGATAATTTTGATGTCGTTGGATAGCATCGCTTGCCTGTTTGTTTACCGTTGGGCTGCCAACATCTAATTCACAGGTCTACCACGAAAGGGGTCTATGAATAGTCAGAAGCCGTATGAGACGCTTGATCCGGATGACTGGGGTGATATGCGTGCGCTGGCGCACCGTATGGTTGATGATGCCATCACCTATCTTGAAACCGTTCGCAAACGCCCGGTCTGGCAAGCGGTGCCGGAGAGTGTCGCCACCCGGTTCGATGCACCGGCGCCAAATGCACCGACCCGTGCAGATGCCGTGTATCAGGAATTTCTGGAGAACGTATTTCCTTATCCCATGGGCAATATCCATCCCCGCTTCTGGGCGTGGTATATGGGCAATGGAACCGTGTTTGGCGCCCTTGCCGATTTCATGGCAGCGATCATGAATCCCAATCTTGGCGGGGGCAATCACGTTGCCAATTTGGTTGAAGGGCAGGTCGTCAACTGGATGAAGGCCATGCTTGGCTTTCCATCGGATTCTAGTGGTTTGCTGGTGAGTGGCGGTTCAATGGCGAACTTTGTCGGCATCGCCGTCGCTCGCAATACCAAAGCGGGATTCGACGTTCGAGAGCTGGGTCTGCAGGCTGCGCCCCAACAGTTGACGGTATATGCATCTACTGAAGTACATAGCTGCAATCAGAAAGCAGTTGAACTGCTTGGGCTGGGCAGCAATGGGTTGCGAAAAGTGCCCGTGAATGATGATTTTACGATCAACATCGATGCTCTGGAAGCAGCCATATCGGCTGACCGTGCAGCGGGTTGCCGGCCGGTTTGCATCGTGGGAAGCGCAGGCACCGTCAATACCGGGGCGATTGATGACTTGAACGTGTTGGCCAACTTATGCAAACAGGAGGACCTTTGGTTTCATGTGGATGGCGCCATCGGAGCCGTGGCCGTGCTGGCGGAAAATGTAAAGCCACAACTCGTCGGAATTGAACGGGCTGATTCGATTGCGCTTGATCTTCATAAATGGATGCATATTCCGTTCGAGGCGGGCTGCATCCTTGTGCGACATTCAGAGGCCCATCGCCATACGTTTTCACTGACGCCGGAATATCTGGAACATGAAAAACGAGGATTGGCAGCAGGACATCTCTGGTTCAGCGACTACGGCCTGCAGTTGTCACGACAGTTTCGTGCCCTCAAAGTGTGGATGTCGATCAAAGAGCATGGTCTGGATCGGATAGGGCGAATGATGGCGCGCAATGTCGATCAGGCACACTACCTTGGGCAGCGGATTGAGAATGAACCGGACATGGAACTGCTCGCCCCGATCGGTTTGGACATTGTGTGCTTCCGCTATAATCCGGGCGGGCTGGATGAAAAGGCCCTCAACGCACTGAACAAAGAGATTCTGATGCAAATACAGGAGAGGGGGATTGCAGCGCCATCGTATACGACATTACATGACCGGTACTGTTTGCGTGTGGCCATAGCCAATCACCGCAGCAAACAAGATGATTTTGATATACTGGCAAAGGAAGTCGTCCGGATTGGCCGAGAGTTAATTGCCCAATTCCATTGAGTGGTATAATCATGCAGCTCGCTTGGGTCGCATGACCAACGCCAACACCAGTCCGGCCATGAACCCGCCGATATGGGCAAACCAGGCCACCCCGCCGGCCCTGGCGGACAGCTCGGTCATGCCGCTGACCACCTGCAGCGCAATCCACAGTCCCAGCACCACGACTGCGGGTAGGCGTACGATGCGAAAAAAAATAAAAATCACAAAGAGGGTGGCCACTTTGGCCTTGGGATAAAAAAACAGGTAGGCGGCTAAAACGCCGGCAATGGCACCGCTGGCGCCCACGCACGGTACGGTGCTGTGGGCAAATAGAAAGGCATGCGTCAAACCGGCTAGCGCACCGCATGTCAAATAAAACAAGAGGTAGCGCGCATGGCCCAAACGGTCCTCCACATTGTCGCCAAAGATAAACAAATAAAGCATATTACCGAGCAGGTGCAGCCAGCCGCCGTGGAGGAACATTGCCGAAAACAGGGTCAACGGCAAGGGAATGGGACTGTGTGGCGGCGCATCCGTGAGGGCGAAAGCCTCTTGAGGAATAAATCCCAAGGTGTTGATAAGGTAGGCCGGCCCCTGGGGTAAATAGTAAAATTGATACCCAAACACAATCAGATTGCTTAATATAAGCAGCAGGTTGACATAGGGGAAACGTTGGGTCGGGTTGTCGTCTTTGAGAGGAATCATTGCATGGTTTAAACCGTTTTAATGCCATTTTGTCAAAAAAATTCGGCGAAGTAAGCCTACAATACCCTGATGGGACGACACCGATAGTGATTACCGAGTCATCAGCCATTGTATCCGGCCACCGGTTTGATACCCAATTTATGATGCACCAGATGATCTTTCCCCCAAGGGGTCTTGTGCTGCATCGGTCGTTTGAGCCCACGAATAGGCGGCATCGTAGACAAGGTCGCCTTTTTTGTTTATCCATCCTGTTATTTGTGGCATGAATAATCAATCAAAAACCATTATGGACCCAACGACCATGTCTGAAAATATCATCCCCTTTAATGCGCCCGAGCGCTTGCTGGCCAAAGTGAACCACTACCTCAGCGCGGTGGATCAATTGATGAGCAATGGTGATGCGGCCTTTGAGCAACTGGTGGCCGCATTTGCGGTAGCTGATGAAGATATGAAAATTAAAATTGTCCTTCTGCTGGGTGCACTGGCCAACCCAAAAGTAGTGGCGCCATTACTGCGCATCATGCAAGATAGCAGTCTGGGCGAATCGATCCGTCAAGCTGCGGCCATTCAACTCAGCGTGGTGGGCGGCATCTTAAATGATAGTGATGCGCTGGTGGACCAGCTTTTAGAGGAGCTACAAAACCAAACACCCTTTGAGCGGGCCAATGCCGCTTTCGCCTTAGGCTGGGAGGGTAACCGGCGGGCCGCGCCTTTTTTAATCGAATGCCTGTTTGATCGAGACACGGAAGTACAGCAAGCGGCAGTCAATGCTCTCTCCTGTTTGGGGGAAGACAAGATCTTTACGGTCCTGGCTGAGCGCTTGCAAAAAAGCCCCAAAGCACAACAACGCGCCATCCTGTATAATTTGGGCCATTTTGCATCCCGCCATAATGACGTTGCCATGATATGCAAAGCCTTTCTGCGCCATGAGGATGCGGATTTGCGTTATGATGCCCTGGTGATCCTGCACACCGTCAGCGAACCAACGGACCACATCCTGCTCTATAAAGATTTCCTAAATGACAGCGATGCACGGATTCGCGAACTGGCCCTGATTCGCATGGCAGCGTTTGAACGGAACCAATTGATCGCCTTTGAGGATACCATACGCGTGCTTTTAGACGATGCGAGCGTTAACGTTCACCAGGCTGCGGTACGCCTGCTTCACCGGATCCACCCTGCTGCTGTGGTTCGGCCGAGCGGCGCTTCAAGAAAAGATGCTGAGATATAATTATCAATCGGGCTGTCGGCCTTTCTGAGGATCTGAACCATGACGACCTATTGCATTCACCCGATCGTGGTGGGTACCAAAGTATTCGACCACGGCATGATGACCTACCAATACAATTACGGCAAACCGTTTACCATTCCCATTTACAGTTGGTATATTGAGGGCGGCGATCAAAAAATATTGGTGGATACCGGGGAGATGAACCCCATCCAATCGGACGACCGCGAAAAGGCTATCAATGGGAAGATACACACGTTTGAGGAGGGTTTGGCCCAATGGGGACTGACACCGGCGGATGTTGATATCATCATTCACACCCACTTGCACAACGACCATTGTGAAAATGACTACAAGTGTGAAAACGCCGCCGTCTACGTCCATCAAAATGAGCTCACGCGCATTCATAATCCCCATCCGCTGGATTTTCGCTATCTGGAAGACTACATCGAGGAGGTCGAAGCGAACGGCCAGATCGAAACGGTTACCCAGGACCGGGAGATCGTGCCGGGTATTGAAGTGCTGCACACCCCCGTGCATACCGAAGGCGGCTTGAGTGTGGTCATCAACACCTGCCGGGGCAACGCCATTATCACCGGTTTTTGCGTCATTCAGCAAAACTTCGACCCACCCTTGGAGATCAAAGCCATGGAGATGGACGTGATCCCCCCTGGTACACTGGTGAACACTTATGACGCCTATGATATGATGCTGAAAATTAAAAAGCGTGCGGATATCTTGCTGCCGCTGCATGAGCCGGCATTTGCATCGGTTCAGACCATACCCCAACCCGCAGCGCAGGGATAAAATTCAAGTCGTAATGTGGGCCGTTAATTCGGCTTGTCCAATTCAACACGCATGGCCATGGCGATCTTGTCCAGGGTGTAGGGCTTTCGGATATAGGCGCCGGCACCCAACGCCATGGCTTGTTTGACGCGTTCGTTTTCGGCATAACCGCTGGCGATGATGGCTCTTTGGCCGGGACAAATCTCTAAAATGCCGGTGTAGGTATCCAGTCCATCCATACCCGGATCCATGATCATGTCAAGCACCAATATATCCACAACATGCGTTTTTAAATATTCCAGGGCCGCTTCTCCACTTGCCACCGAAGCCACATCATATTGGAGTCGGGTCAGCATCGCACTGGCAATCTCACGCTGATCTTCAACATCATCAATGACCAATACCTTTTCGCCTTTGCCGATGAAATCATGCAGTGCGACGATTTTATCTTTTTTATCGATCTCTTCGCGGGTGACGGGGAAGTAAAGATCAAATGTGGTGCCCTCATTCAGACAACTATCCACATTGATATAGCCTTTGTGGTCCTGAACCGTTCCCCAAACCACCGCCATGCCGAGGCCGGTGCCGCTGCGGCCCATCTTTTTCTTTGAATAAAAGGGTTCAAAAATTCGATTTAAATCTTCAGGGGCAATGCCGGATCCCAGGTCCTGCACCCGCAACAATACATAATCGCCCTCAACCACTTCCTCGTAACCTTGGATGGGGCGATCCACGTATCGATTTTCTGTGGATACAATAATGCGCCCCCCTTGGGGTTGGGCTTCAGCAGCATTCGACACCAGATTCATCACCGCTTTTTTCAGATGAATGGCACTGCCGCGGATATTCATCAGATCCTCGCTCAGGTGGGTTTCAATCTCAACTTCGCTATGATGAGATTGCATTTTCTGAAATTCCGGTGAACTGAGGTAGTCCATGATAATGTCATTATTGATGTTCAGCACACTGGTATGCGGCACGCCCCTTCGGGCCAATGCCAACAGGTCCTGCACAATAGCTGCCGCTTTTTGTCCTGATTTCTGTATATTGGCAACCATACCAAAGATAGGATCGTCCGCTTTCAGATCCATCAAGATCAATTCCGGATAGCTGACAATGCCGGACAGCACATTGTTTAAGTCGTGGGCCACACCTCCGGCAAGCAATCCCAAAGCTTCCATTTTTTGAGATCTGGCCAAACGTTCTTCCAAGGCCTGTCTGGCCCGGTCTGCACGAACACGCTCTTGAATTTGAGATCGCAACATCTCGTTTTTGGTGCGCAGCTCACGGGTGCGTTCTTCAACGACACTCTCCAAATCCGCATTGAGGCGCTCCAATTCGCGGTTGGTCACCTCCAATTGCTGCGAATAAGTATTTCGTGATTCGATGGATCGCAGCAGCCGCTGACGCTGATCCTTGAGTTGGGCAGACATGCCGTTGAATGCCGCCGCCACCTCGCCAATTTCGTCCTGGCGATCCAACGTGACCTGTTCGCCCAGCTCGCCATCCATTACCCTGTCCATGGCGCTCCGAATTCGGGAAACGGGCCGGACCACCAGGCGTGTGAGCAACAGATGCAGCAGCGCGGACAGCACCATCAGCAACATACCAAATACCCCGACAATCAGCAGCATGCGCTGATGCGATCCCCGTTCTAAATCCATCAGGTCAAAAAACAGTCGAATATAGCCATAATGCTCACCGATCACAGCAACAGCGGTGGTATACGTCAGGTAGTGATGATCGTCCAACATCATCTTTTGGAATAGCGGTGCGGACTTTACTTTTTGGCGGGTGTCGAGGGGCAAATCGGCCCGATTACCGCCACCCGACCACTCCAACAAGCGCCCCCGGGCGCCAAATACGCTCACCGCAGCAATCCCTTTTACGTAATTGATTTCCCATAAGGTGTGTTTTAGCGCTTCATAATGGTTCGCAAATAACTCATTGGCCAGGTCTTCTTTTTTTTGTTGATAGACAGAATCCAGGAGGACTTTGGCTTGATCGACATGGGCATCAAGCTGTTGTTTCTCGAATCCATAAAATATGATGCCGTATAGCAGCAACAGCATTGCGCACACCACCCAAATGGATACATTGATGCGCAAACTGAGTCGCTGGGTCTTACTGAAAGAAACGGGCATGATATATTCTACTTGGGTTCATAAGCTTTGTAGAACTGCCATCGCCCCTTAGAATATTGTAAGATACTGGCACTCTTTTTTACCGGATCTCCATATGCATTAAATGCAATGCGACCCGTGGCACCTTCAAATCCTTGGGTAGCGGCCAGTGCCTCACGAATTTTTTTAGGGTCCAGGCTTTTGGAGCGTTTGATGGCCTCGGCAAAAAGCCATACGGCATCATAAGCATGCGGGGCATAGGCGCTGATACCTCGATCACCATAGGCGGATCGGTATCGCGATAGAAACGCCTTATTGCGGGGATAGGGCACACTGGGGTGCCAGAAAGTGGAAAAATAGCTTCCTTCAAGAGCCGCGCCGGCATAAGTTTTGATGGTGGTTTCCCAGGCGTCGCCCCCTAAAAAGGTCGTATGGATGCCCATGGTGTGGGCCTGCTTGATAATCAGGCCGCTGTCGCGGGAGTACCCCGGTATAAATACCGCATCCGGTTTCAACGAGATTAATGGGGTTAAAATGTCCCTAAAATCTATGGCTCGGCCCATGTAGCCTGCTTCAGAAATCACATCGCCACCGTTCAATTTAAAATGTGTGCCAAAGTATTGGGCCAATCTTTGACTATAGGTTTCGGTGATGTTGGACAAGATGGCGGCCCTTCGGTAACCCAGACTGTAAAAAGCAAAATCAGCCATCAATTTGCCTTGAAAATCATCAGTATAGCAGTCCCTGAAAATGAAGTCGCCGATTTGGGTCACTTCAGGCGCTGTCGACCCTGGGCTGATCATGGGGATGTTGTATTTTTGGAAAACAGGGGCTATGGCCAAAGAGTGGGTACTCCAAACCGCACCCACGACCCCTATCACTTTTTGGTAAACAGCCTCTAAAGCCGCCTCTCTGGCATGAATGGCAGAGCTCTCATTATCAATGGCGATCAGCGTCATCGGCGTGTTCAACACACCGCCTTGCCGGTTAATCTCATCCACTGCCAACTGGGCACCTTGCAACACGGCTTGGCCATAAACCTGGGCCTTTCCGCTCAAAGCCACAACGATGCCCAATTTCGCGCGGGTGGTGTTCTGGCTGAATCCCAGAGCAGGCCATGCTATGAGAAGCACGAAAAACAAGCCTTTGGTCATCAGACTTAAAATTCTAATTCGGGTCAATGCAAAACCTCTTCAGGCGCCGACACAGCAGGCACAAAAGCTATGGCAACCGAACCATCCAGCAAAAGAGAGTCGCCCGTTATTAACAATAGCTATTTTCAGTATGAAGAAGGCCTATTAGAGTGTCAATAAATATAATGCAATACCTGTATGTTTATAGCCGTATCAAAAGAAGGCATATTCGGAGGCGTAAAAAGTAACTTCTTAATCATTAATAGGGTTTCTATTTTGAATTGAAATCAACCGCCTAACTTGCCGATACACCTGAAAATGGTAAATTTTGAACGCAGCGGTATTGTATGGCCTCCAGATGAGATTGAGCCATTAAACAGTCCCTTATTGGGTCCAATAATCAATTGGCGACAGTTGTGAATATGGATAATCGCAGGTAAGTTCCGTTTCAATGGTGGGGGTATGCAAAATATCAGGCTTGGGCGGGTCGCGGTTGCGAGTTTCCCACAATCCAAGATGCATCAATATTTTCTTGATGAGCACATCATCCTCAATAGATGCAATCACCTTCATAAGTCCCTGGCACTTGGGACAAAGCAGTGGATCGATTAAAAGGCCTTTCAGAAAGTAACGCGATGCAACGGATCAGCAACCTCGCCATATCCAACCCCACTGTTGCGGTGATAACCAGGGGTCAAGGCAGCCGGTTCAAAATCAGCCCATCAAAAACTGTTTGTCGGCCATCGAGGTGCACGATCTGACCGCGGAGGTTCTATGCTTGCATTTTTATGAAAATTTCCTTTATGATAATCTTATCGCTTGAGACGAAGCTGACCTTCTTTGCATTCGATTCAACTCAATCTTTGCTGGATTCCTTAAAATAGATTTGTGCAGGCTGTGACGGATATAAACGCCGCTTGATGGTTCTGCACAAACGGTATGATTCATGATCCGTTTCTGACAGGGCACTGGATGCGTTTGTCTCAAGTGCGCCGGGGGGAATAGTGAATTACACGGCCGTTATCGATGCAGGGGAAAAAATTAAGATGCCGCGGGTTGTCCGGTCTTTCTTTTGCCTTTTTATCCCGTTGGCGATTCTATTGGGCGGTATTAACGCCTTTTTATATTTCCAGGATGCCAAGAGCCGGCAGATGGCTTTGAAACTCAAGGAGAGCGGCCGACTGAACACCGAAAAAGAGGTTGTCACCAGCTATATCCAGGCCATAGCCACCGACGTTTTGACCGTATCCAAGCATTACGAGCTGCGCATGATGCTCGACAAAAACGAACCCCGTTTTCGCGAATCTCTGGCCAGGGAGTTCCTCTGGTTTTCGAAAATAAAAAAAGTATATGACCAGGTACGGCTGCTGGATGAGAGCGGAATGGAAGTTTTGCGCGTTAATTTCAATGGCGGCGCGCCGGCAATCGTCCCGCAACAGGACCTGCAGCCCAAAGGAGAACGCTACTATTTCAAGGATACGTTTCAGCTTTCCGAAAGAGAGGTGTTCGTGTCGCCCTTCGATCTCAATATCGAACACGGGCAAATCGAACACCCCCTCAAACCCATGATCCGCTTCGGTACGCCGGTATTTGACAGCAAGGGCCGAAAACGGGGCATCGTGCTGCTAAACTACCTGGGCGCACATCTGTTGCACACGATGGAGATCATCTCGGAACGGGGCAGGGGAAACGTAATGCTTCTGAACTCCGACGGATATTTTCTCCTCGGCGCGACTCCCGACGATGCATGGGGTTTCATGTACAAAAATAGGAAAGACCGGAATCTGGCCAGGTCCGATCCGCAGGCATGGCAGGAGATCTCCCGGGCCGATACCGGGCAGTTTTCAAATGCGGAAGGCATGTACACGTTTACAACCGTAAGGCCCTTTACAGAAGCACAGGTATCGAGCACCGGCTCCGCAGAAGCATACACTCCCAGCAAAAAGCTGCTTGAAGGCACAGCCTACTATTGGAAGCTCGTATCCCGCATCCCTCCGGTATTTTTATCCAAGCAGGGCGGCCCCCATTTGAGAAGAATCCTGATGCTTTATGCGGTGATGCTCGTCCTGTTGGCGTTTGGCTCCGGTTCTGTGGCCTTTGCCAGCGCAAAACGCAAAACGGCCGAAGATGAAGTCCGCAACCACCGCGATTACCTGAAGCATCTGGTCGAACAGCGCACGGCCGAGCTGACCAATGTCAACGAACAACTCCAAAGGGACATAAACGAGCGCAGGCAAGTTGAAAAAGATCTCCGGGAGAGCGAAGAAAAGTACCGTTCGATGATGGAGGCCATGGATGACGCGGCCTATATTTGCACCAACGATTTCCACATCGCCTATATGAATTCCGCCATGAGCGAACGGGTGGGGTACGACGCCGTTGGAGAGCGCTGCTACAACGTGATTCACGGTCTCGACGAAAATTGCCCATGGTGCGTCCACCAGCGGGTGATGAACGGTGAGCATGTCAAGACGGAAGTCGTCAGCCCGAAAGACCAAAAAACCTACCATGTTTCCAACTCGCCCATATTTCACCTGGACGGTTCAGTGTCGAAATTGACCATATTTCGCGATACCACCCAAGTCAAAAAAATCGAGGCCCAACTCCAGCAGGCTCAGAAATTGGAATCTGTAGGACGGCTGGCCGGTGGGGTGGCCCATGATTACAACAATGCGCTCAGTGTTATCATCGGGTTTTCCGAGCTGGCGTTGGAAGATGTACCGCCGGACAGTCCGATGCAGGCCCATCTGGACGAGATTCTCAAAGCGGCGCAAAATGCCACTGACATTACCCGGCAGCTGCTGGCCTTTGCGAGAAAACAGGACATCGACCCAAAGGTCCTCAATCTGAATACCAACGTGGAGAATATGCTCAAAATGCTCAGGCGTCTCATCGGAGAGGATATCGACCTGACCTGGGTGCCGGGAACGGATTTATGGCCAATCATAATCGATCCGTCCCAGCTCAACCAGATCCTGGCCAACCTGTGCGTCAATGCCAGGGACGCCATCAAAGGGGTCGGGAAGATCACCATCGAAACGAAAAACACTACCTTCGACGAAACTCGATGCGCCGATCATCCCGACTTCTTCCCCGGCCAATTTGTTCACCTGACCGTAAGCGACAACGGATGCGGCATGGAAAAGGAGATATTGGAAAATATTTTTGAACCCTTCTTCACCACTAAAGATATGGATAAAGGCACCGGTCTCGGCCTGTCAACCGTGTACGGCATCGTAAAGCAAAACAATGGGTTCATCCATGTTTACAGCGAGCCGGGCCACGGTAGCGCCGTCAATATTTATCTTCCCCGTCATGAAGGCGAGATTTCCAGCATCCAGGAAATACACGCCGAGGATATACCCACCGGCAAAGGTGAAACGATTCTGCTGGTCGAGGATGACCGGCCTTTTCTGAGCCTTGCGCGGACAATTCTCCTCGGGCTGGGTTACACCATTTTGAGCGCCATTTCACCCACGGAAGCCCTGAAGCTGGCAAAGGAAAATGCCGGCAAAATTGACCTGCTCGTCACCGACGTCATCATGCCCGAAATGGACGGGCGTGAATTGGCGGAAAGGATGGTGTCCATTTACCCGGAACTTAAGCACATGTTCATGTCGGGCTATACGGCAGATATCATCGCCCACCGCGGTATGCTTGAGGAAGGTGTGCCCCTGCTCAACAAACCTTTCTCCAGAAGAGATCTGGCTGTAACCGTCCGGATGGCCCTGGATGAATAAACGATTGATGGTGGCATAAAATCTACTCGATATCACGATAGGTCTGGACGAAATGCGTCAGCTTTTTGGCCTGGTCGCGCATATACGCAATCCAGGAATCCAGGGCTTCCATGCCTTCTGCGGTTACTGGTAGACCCTTTTTGCCGGACTGGCGCCTTGGGTTTCCCATTGCGAAGCCACCAACCCGTTTTCCTCCAGATCTCGTAAATGCCGATAAAATGAAGGGTAAAATGAAGGGGACAGGCTCTTATTGAAGGGGACAGGTAAAATGAAGGGGACAGGCTCTTATTGAAGGGGACAGGCTCTTATTGTTCAATTCATCAAAAAGTTCATCTATTGAGCTCATTAGCGCTGCCCTTACACTTTGAATTCTTCTTTTTGCGAACTGTTTTACGCTGTAGGATCGTTTGGGGGTCGGAAAAGATCAAACGAAACGATATATCGGGCGCACATCACCGTGTGAAGTCCTGGCATGTCCGTTTCGTTCTATTATTTTCTCAGTTTATAGGATTTCTGATAGCCGTTTCAGGGAATACATCCCCGAAAGGCCTTTGACTGGCTTTGGTATTTTCTTATTCTTAGTGACAAATAGGTGTTTAAATCGCTGGTAGTGGGTGGATACAAACTCTTTTGATCCGATAATGCCCGAATCAGTGAAATAGCGTGTACGGTAACGCAAACGGCTGGCCTTGGTGATCTCAAAGTCCTTGTTTTTCTGTTTTGCCAATATTCGCGGATCGATCACCTTTGCCCGGCCCTTATCCGGCCTATCAATGGAACCGGCTTCATACATGTATCTGCGATAGCGACGGATGCGTTCCTTTTCGCTGGGGACATTAAACTCTTTAAGACCGAAGTCCGTTGATAGAAAATTATCCTTATTGCCTGTATGCAGGTGATAGCCGATGGAATTCCAACGGTATTTTTCCGGCTGTTTTACCAAACCGGCCCGCAACGGATTAAGATCGATATAGGCCAGACAGTTCACCAGGGTCTCTCCACGATCCACGATGACACTTTTAAAACGGTCGCCCCAAAAATAGCCCCTACGGTTGTGGCGACGGTTATAATAGCGAGCAAAGTTGACCTTGATATCCCGTATGAACTCAGACAGGTTGGCCAGTTTCAGACGCAATAGCGGCATCTGCCCGTTGGGGATGTTATAGTCCTCGCCGTAAAACACCTTTAACCGCTTTTCAATATCTGCATCGCTGAAACCGGTGTCAGGAACCATTTTCACTAGGAGATGTATATGGTTGCCCATAATACAAAATCCTAATATTTCGGTAAAATAGAGCCTGGAAAACTTCTTGATCAGTTTCAATAAAAAATCTTTTTCCACTGATCCTATCGGATATTTGTCCAAGGCCGTACGAGACATTACATGATACACCGCTTGTTCATCCGGGATTACCATTCGCGCTGTTCTTGGCATTTGCCCTCCTAATCTATTGCCCTATTTTGATTCTGGCTCCTTTTAGGGAACTTGTTTTCGCTTTTTTTATAGGTTTGAAATCGGTTTGTCAATAAAGAACCTGTCCCCCTATTACCCCTATTACCACCTCATGTATACCGATCCGGCTACGATCCGGGAGCGGGATATTGAAGTGTTGAAAGCGCTGCACGAGAATTGAAATAAAATGGTCCAGAAAAAGACCCATATGGAACACTCAGGCTGTCCCGTGGCCTGCGCCCTCGATATCGTCGGCGACCATTGGACGCTGCTCGTCATCCGTGACTTGTTGTTTCTGGGGCTCCACGAATACAAAGAGATGCTCGCCGGCGCCGAGGGAATCTCCAGCAACATCCTGACCGACCGGCTGAAAAAACTGGAGGTCAACGGCCTCATCGCTTCGATGCCCCATCCGGAAAGCCGCAAGCGCAAGCTCTACTACCTAACCGTCAAAGGCAAGGATTTGATTCACACCATGGTCCAACTGATCCGCTGGTCGGAAAAGCACCTTTCCGAACATCTGGAGATCCCGCCGGAAAAAAGGAATCTCCTGGTCAACGATCCGGACTGCTTCGTCGCACTGATCCTTCAACAGCTCACCCAGTGGGAAGACGAAAATCTCGGCCCGCCTCAGGCCGCCCGTGCGTCACACGGCCGCAAAAAATGAAAGCGGGCCGAAAACCGCACCACTTTAACAAACCTGCCGCAAAGGAGAGATACGATGTCTCAATTCATCATCACATACATAGGTGGCGACCATCCCTCCACCCCGGAAGAAGGTCAAAAACATTTCGCAAAGTACCAGCAATGGCTGGCTGCCCTGGGCAGCGCGGCCATTAGCCCCATGAACCCCATAAAAAATACCCACACGGTTCACGCGGATGGTTCGGTCACCCAGGGCAGCGCCATGGCGATGTCCGGGTTCACCATTGTCGAAGCGGAGACCATCGAGGAGGCCATACCTATGGCCAAAGATTGCCCGTTTTTAGACATCAACGGTTCCCTGGAAGTGTCTGAACTAATGAAAATGGGCAGTTAAAGCCGAGGCCAAATGCGGCATGTTCAATGTGATTAAACGCTCCTGGCGGTTAAGGGGTTCAAATTAATATGCGTGTGTCCTCACTACCGCCAGTGGCAACCAACCATGGGCGCACGTCCCGCAAAAGGTTCGGTAGGGCTGAGCCGAAGGGGGCGGGGGCAGGTGATAGCCGTATCAAAAGAACCTCTCACCCAATGCCACAACAAAAGCTGATCTGCTTGACATGCAAACACAAGACACTTATCCATTCAGCAGGCTGCATACTGGTCGATTTGGATTTTGTCTTTTGATATTGTGGTTTAAACAGTAACTCAGAAATCTGATGCCTGGTTATGGGACACATTTTACTCCAAGGTGGATCTGAATTCGGCGGTTTGATGCAGGCATCCGACCGGCGCGCCCTTGAACTGGCCGGAGGCCCGGACGTGGCCGTGGGCATTGTCCCTGCTGCAGCAGCGCCGGATGCCAATCATTGCCGTGCCGGGCAGAATGGCCGGCATTGGTTTCGGTCTCTGGGGGCCAGTGACGTTAATATCTTACCCCTGATTGACCGTCCCTCTGCCGACGAGCCCCATGTGATCGACCAGTTGAACCGTTCTCGGCTCATCTATTTTCTGGGAGGCTTTCCAGGATACCTGCTGCAAACCCTGGCCGATACATCAGCCTGGCAAACGATCTTGGCAGCACATAGCCGCGGCGCCGTCATCGCCGGCAGCAGTGCCGGTGCGATGGTATTGTGTGAGCATCTCTTTGATCCACAGCAAAATAGAACCATCAAAGGACTCAACGTGCTTCCCAACTGCTGTCTTATTCCCCATCATAATAGTTTCGGGAAACAATGGGCGTTGACCCTGCAAAAGGAATTGCCCCATGCCACCCTAATCGGTATAGATGAGGAGACCGGAGCTATCGATGACGGCCCGCAGGGCCAATGGACGGTTTACGGCCGCGGCGCCGTTTCCCTTTATCGCCGCAACCGGATGGAACGCTATACCGCCGGGGAACAATTTGTTGTATAGGACACCACAACCTCGCATTGCAAAGGGCAAACCATGCCGACACGTCAAGGAACCATTGCGCTCATGGGATCGGGAGAACTCACCGCCACCATGGTTGAAGTCCATAAAACCTTATTGCGCCAATTGGGTAGAGCGGCCCGCGCCGTGTTTCTGGATACACCGGCAGGTTTTCAACTCAACGCCGATGATATCGCTCTAAAAGCCGAGACCTATTTTAAAGACCGCGTCCAGCATCCTTTACAGGTCGCGTCGTTTAAATCCGCCCAACCGGAATCTGATGCCGGCACCCAAAAAGCTTTTGCACGGTTGCAACGCGCAGATTACGTGCTGATTGGACCGGGCAGCCCCACCTATGCCTTGCAGCAGTGGCAACAAAGCCCGGTACCGCATCTGCTCACCCAGCGCATTGAAGCGGGGGCCTGCCTGGTCGCGGCCAGTGCCGCCGCACTGACCGTGGGCGTTCAAACCCTTCCCGTATATGAAATCTATAAGGTCGGCATGCCGGTGCACTGGGTGCCGGGCTTGAATATTTTAGGCCATTTTGGAATAAATTTGGTGGTCATGCCGCATTGGAACAATGCCGAAGGGGGCAACCATGACACCCGTTACTGCTTTATGGGGGCGCCGCGGCTTGACAAGCTTGAATCCCTCTTGCCATCACCCACCCCTATTCTGGGGCTGGATGAACACACGGCCTTGATCATTGATCTGGCTAACCAGGAGGCCACCATTGAAGGCGCTGGACAGGTCACCCTGAGGTACAACGGCCGGGATCAGCGCTTTGATAAAGGGACACCCGTTCCCTTTTCGTTGCTGCAGGGTCATTTCCAATCCACCCCTTCGGCAACGCCGCAAAGCGGTTGCCCCGCCCCTTCCAAAGAAGCGCGCCCCATCGCACCCGACAATGTCTGGCCGACAATTCACCGGTTGGCGGATAGCGCCAAAGCGGCCCTGGATCAGAACCAGGATGAAAAAGTTGCCGGCTACTTGTTGGAACTGGAACGCCACATCTGGAAGTTCCAGAACCAGTTGCATGAGAACAATGAAATGGGAGCCGCCAGAGAATCCCTACGGGAGGTCATCACCATTTTAACCGCCAAAATGGCCCTGCGGCCGTCTAGCTGCGAGGCCTGTCTTGCCCCTGTGGTAGAAGCCCTGCTCCTTTTGCGCCAACAATTCAAGGCGCAGCAAAAATGGGATGCGGCGGATGCCATTCGTGATTGCCTTCAAAAGGCCGACATCATCGTAGAAGACCGACCCGAAGGCAGTTCATGGAAAACAAAGAAATAAACAAGGAGGACGTCCCCCTGGCTACCCCGCTTATTGTCCACCCCATATCCATGACCGATTACGAAGCCTTGTGGCAGCAGCACAAAGAACACTTAAACTGGAACTGCATCTTTATGCTGCCCTTTTGGCTCAAAACAGTCTGCCGTCACGTCGGTGCGCCGGGAAAGCCGACCCTGCTGAGTGTTCACCAAGGATCCGATCTGATCGGTGTCGCCCCTTTGGCCCTGTCCCGCCGGCGGGCATCATTTCTTGGCGATCCCAGTGTATGCGATTATCAAGACATCGTGGCGGCACCGGGCCAAGCTGTTGCAGTAATGCAGTCCGTACAGGATTATTTGGCCGACAGGGGTATCATGGAAATAGATCTGCAAACCCTGCGGCCGGATGCTGCCGCTCTAAAAGCGCTGGATGCCCTCACCCCCAGGCAAGGCTGGCAATTGCATCGCCTGTCCGAAGATGTGACATACGAAACCAAGCTGCCGGCCGATTGGGAGGCCTTTCTACTACAGCTCAACGGCAAACAGCGCCACGAAGTGCGCCGCAAGATCAGACGCTTGGAATCCCAAAGCGTATTTTCGTTCTGCATGACACCCAACGATGGTGATATGGCCAAAGCGGCCGATCGGTTTATTCAATTGTTTCAGATGAATCGGACAGACAAAGCCGATTTCATGAACCCGGCCATGTCAGGCTATTTTAAAGCGTTGATTCAAACCCTGGCCGAACATGACATGCTGCGGCTGTACTTCCTGGACATCGGAGGCCAACCGGCGGCCACCGTTCTGTGTTTTGACTACCAAAACGTCCGTTACCTTTACAACAGTGGATATAATGCGCAGTATCAGAAATTGAGCGTCGGCATCCTGAGCAAAGTTTTCAGTATTCAAAAAGGTATTGATGCAGGTTGCCGTGGCTACGACTTTCTCAAAGGTGCGGAAGTCTATAAAGAAAGAACCGGTGGCCGGCAGGTGGGCCTTTTCCGCTACCGGCTGACACGCCAGGACTCAAAGCGCCGGAAAGCGTAACATCGTCATGTCTGTCCCGCCCCATAAAGCGTTGCGTATTGCCATGCTAAGCATCCATTCAAGCCCCATGGGGCCGTTGGGAGCCCAGGATACAGGAGGCATGAGCGTATATGTGCGCGAATTGGCCCATGGGTTGGGGCGCCAAGGACATCGCGTCGACATCTTCACCTACGTACCGGGACCTTGCGGTCACCTTGACCTTTACCCCAATGTGCGCCTGGTGCATCTGGGCGACAATGACGCTGCCGGGTTGAGCAAAGCCCAATTGCCAGCGCATCTTGAAACCGTATTTGAGCGGATAGAACGCTATCGGCTGGATCAGGATGTGATTTATGACGTTATTCACAGCCACTACTGGCTCTCTGCGGTGGTGGGCGCCCTGGCCCGGGTATGCTGGGGTTGCCCCCATCTGACCATGTTTCACACCCTGGGGGCCGTCAAAAATAGTGTCGGCACCGATGAACATGAATCCATGGTACGCATTTCACACGAACGCTGGCTGGCCAAAGTGGCAGATGGTATTGTGGTCCCCACATCCGGGGAGCGGCAGAATTTGTTATGCCACTACCACCCCCGAAGTGAAAAAATCCACACCATTGGATGCGGGGTAAACCTGGAGCTGTTTCAACCCATGGACCGATGGGCCGCGCGCCGCAAACTGGGCATCGCTTCGAATGCGCTGACCGCCTTATACGTGGGCCGTTTTGCGCCTGTCAAAGGCATCGACACACTTTTGGGTGCCGTTGCCCGGCTTAAACAGCGGTTGCCGGAGCTTCATTTGGTGATCGTCGGCGGAGACGGACCTACGGCCGAAAGCACCCGCACCTTGAACGATCTGGCCCGCAACCGGCAAATATCAGAGCACGTCACTTTCACCGGGCGCATCGACCAGGAGATGCTGCCCGCTTATTTGAGTGCCGCAGATTTTCTGGCCTTGCCCTCCCATTATGAAAGCTTTGGCCTGGTCCTGCTCGAAGCCTTGGCCTGCGGCACGCCGGTGGTGGCCACCCCGGTGGGGGCTGCCCCCGACATCATCCAAGAAGGCATCAATGGCATCCTTGCCCCGTGTCCTGATGAAGTCGCCATTGCCCGGGCTATTACGCGGATGGCAAATATGATCGCAGCGCGCGGCAGCGACAGCGCCACTATCCGCGCCACGGTCAAAACGTTGGGTTGGCAGCACGTTGCGGACAAAATCATGCAAACCTATGCCATGCTGCTCGAAGCCCACCCACAAAATGACTGCGCCGGCCGGCAAGGGCCCCATACACCTATTCCACTCAGCAAAGGAGGATAAAAGATAGTGAAAGCACCTGTGGATCTGATGGTCATTACGGCTCACCCCGATGATGCAGAGTTTGGCGCTGCAGGTACGGTCGCCCAATGGACCCAGGCAGGCAAATCCGCCGTCTATGTTGTTTGCACCAACGGAGATAAAGGAACCAGCGACCGTAGCTTGACACCTGAGATGTTGATTCCCATCCGACAAGCCGAACAGCGTGCAGCCTGCGCCGTTTTGGGCGTGGATGAGGTGATCTTTCTGGGCTATAAAGATCAAGCGCTGGAAGAGACCCCTGCGTTTCGCAAGCATCTGGTTGAGGTGATTCGCACCTATCGACCGCACACCATTATCACGTTGGACCCTTACCGGCGCTATTTGTGGCACCGCGATCATCGCATCGTGGGTCAAGTGGTGATGGATGCCGTCTTTCCGTTTGCCCGCGACCATATGGCCTTCCCCGATCTGCTGGCCCAGGGTTTGGAGCCCCACAAGGTGGCCGAAATTCTTTTCTTCGGTCCCGATGAAATCAATCACTATACAGATATCTCCACGACCTTTGGCCTGAAACTGGCCGCACTAAGCTGCCATAAAAGCCAAGTCAAAGATTTGGGCCGGAACGACCTTGAAGGCTGGTTGCGCAAACGCTGCCGCTTGCTGGCCAAAGGCAGCGACTACGAGCTGGCCGAGGCGTTTCACCGGGTCATCCTTCCTGAATAGGGCCATGTCGGGTCAGGGTTGTCGGTATTGAATTTGCGGCAACTCGTTGGGTGTACGGGTGGCGTATGTCAAAGTGGTGATCGAGGCATGTGCCGGATAGCTAACGGGATAACCGGCCGGTTTCAGACGATTCTTATTTTCGGGTGTCAGATCGAATCCTTTGGCCCATAGGACCATGAAGGTGATGATGTCGCCATGGGTTACGGCCACCACCTGCCGCCCTGCATACTGCCGGCAAATCCGCGCCGTAAATTTATGGATTCGCTCCAAAATGTCCCGGGGCTGTTCGGAACAGGCAGCGGCATCGGTGTAAACATCACCGCCGCGGGCATCGATCTCGGCACCCGGCCGCCCCTCAAATGAGGTGCACACTTCATTGAGCAGGATAGAAATTCGCAATTTAAAGTGCTCGCTGTGGCCGAACATCGCTTTCGCGGTTTGGCGGGCCCGCAGCATGGGGCTGCTGAAAACTGCAGTGATGGGCAGAGCATTAAAATACTGTCCGGTGCGCTGGGCTTGCTGAAAACCTTTGGCGCTGAGACCAAAGCGCGGCAGGCGACCGTAAAGGATTTGCTGCGGATTATACACTTCAGCGTGTCGCACCCAATGAATTTTCGTAGGGACAGTGACCATACATAAACCTTAATGTTTATGGGGCTGCCTGCCCATTGGATGTGCATGTTGATGGACATGGGGATGGTGCTCGGGATCCTCGATGATGGTGCCATTGTGAATGGTGTAAAATGCCGTAACCATATCCGCCATGAAGTCAAACTCATGGGAGATCAGCACATAGGAAAGCCCAAGGGTTTGAAGGATCTCTTTGAGCCGGGCTTTGGTTTTCTCGTCCAAGCCGCTTGTGGGCTCGTCCAGTAGTAGAACCTCAGGTTCCATGGCCAGTACGGTGGCCAGCGCGACCAATCGTTTTTCGCCACCGGAGAGTCGATAGGTGATGCGGTCTTCGAAACGCTTCAATCCCAATCGATCCAGTGTTTGGCGAGAGATGGCCAAAGCCGCCTCCTTGGATTTGCCCATGTTGAGCGGCCCAAAGGCGACATCTTCCAACACGGTGGGCGAAAAAAGCTGATCATCCGCATCCTGGAACAGCATGCCGATACGCTGACGCACCGCGACAAAGTCTTTTTCACTTTGCATCTCGTTGCCGAAAATCTCAATACGTCCGCTGTCCGGTGCCAGTAAACCCATAATAATGTGAAACAGGGTGGTTTTACCACTGCCATTGGGTGCCACCAGCCCAATGCGCTCACCCGGTTGCAACTTAAATTCAAGATCTCGCAACACCGGCTCACGGCCTGCATAGGCATAGCATATCTTTTCCAAATGTATAATGGCCGTATCAGACGTCATGCAGAGGGCTTTATCATAATCTCAAGTATTTGACCACTTGTGGGTGGTACGGGTGTTGCGTTGGAAAATCGAATCATAGTTTATTCTGGATTCTGTTGCGAGCCTGTTGAATGAGATCAACCAAAGTGGTCACTTTGTTGGGTGGCGATGCTGACCGCAACTTTTTAAACGCATCGGCAGAGAGCTGTCGTTGGAAATAGGCCACCACGTCAAAGTGCTCCCACCAGCAGTCAAAAACTTTAAAGCAGGGGTCCTGGTTGTCACCCCCGATTCGGCAGTAGCTGAAGGTGATGGTGTGGCCGAGGCGGGGGCAACGGCGTTTACGTTGATCAATGGTTTTGGCATCGTGATGCATATGCGGGTCTTGGCTTACGGCGATGGGCCATCCGCAGGCGGCCCATCGCCGGATTATCAATTAAGGCGGTGCTAGTTGCTTTTCAAATCCTGCGGTTTGGGATGATCATCCAGAACCGATGAATATTTGGCCATCTCATCGTCGCTGAGCTCAAAGTCCGTCAGTTCACCAGCAAGATACTTTTCATAACCGGCCAGGTCCAATAAGCCGTGGCCGCTGAAATTGAATACAATCACTTTTTCTTTGCCCTCTTGTTTGGCCTTTTCCGCTTCTTCGATAACCAAAGCCAAGGCATTGGTGGTTTCCGGCGCGGGGATAACGCCTTCCGTGCGTGCCCATAGCACGCCGGCTTTAAATGCATCCAGCTGAGAAACCGAACGAGGGGTCAACAAACCCTCGTTGGCCAATTGGCTCACCGTGGGGGCCATACCGTGATAGCGCAAGCCGCCGGCATGAATAGGCGCCGGCACAAAGGTATGTCCGAGACTGTACATGGGCAACAAGGGCGTGTAGCGGGCCGTGTCGCCATGGTCATAGGCAAACTTCGCACGGGTCAGTGTGGGACAGGCTTTGGGCTCTACCGGATAAATCTCGATGGCTTTGCCGTTGATCTTATCCTGCACAAACGGGAAGGCCAGGCCGGCAAAATTACTGCCCCCGCCGGCACAACCGATGATGATGTCCGGGGTTTCATTGATCATGGACAACTGTTTTTTGGCTTCCAAACCGATAATGGTCTGATGCAGCATGACGTGATTGAGTACACTGCCAAGGGAGTAGCGTGTTTTACCGCTTTGATCGCTTACGGCAGCTTCGATGGCTTCACTGATGGCAATACCCAAACTGCCCGGCGTATCCGGATCCCGGGTCAGGGCATCCCGACCGGCCTGTGTCTCCCCGCTGGGGCTGGGTACACACTGACCGCCCCATGTTTCCATCATGGCTTTGCGGTAGGGTTTCTGGTCAAAGCTGACCCGCACCATAAAAACTTTGCACTTCAAACCGAATTGCGCACACGCAAAAGAGAGCGCGCTACCCCATTGGCCGGCACCGGTTTCGGTGGTCATATTTTCGATGCCGAACACCTTGTTATAATAAGCTTGGGGTACGGCTGTATTGGGTTTGTGGCTACCGGGCGGACTGACACCTTCGTTCTTAAAATAGATGCGCGCGGGTGTATTGAGTGCTTTTTCGAGCCGGTCGGCACGCGTCAATGGCGCTGGACGCCAAATGGCCAGGACGTCCAAAACAGGATCGGGGATATCAATCCAACGCTGGCTGCTGACCTCCTGCTCGATGAGATTCATTGGAAATACAGGGGCTAAATCGTCCGGATGGATTGGATTACCGTCCGGTCCCAGCGGGGGATTCATTTTGATATCTGCTAACACATTGTACCATTGCCGTGGGATCTCGTTGCTCGGCAGCAAGATATTCTTGAAACGCATTGACAGTCCTCCTGTTTCAAAAGTCATATATTTTCAGTCAACATACAAGCCAAGTCACAAATTCCTTTGTTATTTAGCATTAAAGCGATGGATTGGGCAAGTCGTGATAGGGAGTGAATTTTAGGAAGCTTGCTTTGTGGTGCGCAACGATTAAAACCGATGCCTTAGCTGGGCATCGGAGCTAATGGTTCGCGCAAAGGTTGAGGATGATGGCGGGCACCCAGACCCAAACATGCCACAGGCAAATGCCCGCCATCAATATGTGCTTAGCTTTATTCAGTGATATATTTAAAAGAGAGCTTAACGCGCGCTCGATAAGCCACCACTCGGCCATCTTCAACTTTCATGTCCAATTTACCGACCTCCGCGACCCGCAGGTCTCTGAGGCTTTTTCCGGCAGCTTGGACGGCATTTTGGGCGGCGTCTTCCCAGGACGTGGTGCTGGTTCCTACCAAATCGATAACTTTGTAAACACTTTCGGTCATGGCTTCCCTCCCTTGGTTATAGAAAAATGATATAAATACAAATTTAGACCAACATGGCACATGAACAATACAAGAAGGTGGGATCAAGTCAGGTGTTGATATTAAACTATCTTTTAGGCCGGCATTCGTCAAGGGCCAATGGGCGCTCGGAGCGCTCAAGTTTGGGGTACACTGGCCGATAGCACTACCAGAACCCCAAAGATGAATTGCGCCTCAGATTATGCGCCGGGAGTTACGCCATGCCGCAACACATGCCAACCAAGTCCGCCTTTGGACTGTCGGCCCAACCCAAAGCAAAACTGTCGTTACTTGAAAAGAGCAACTTGATCGATTCCACCCGATGGGCCAATGAATACAGCTTTGCCCAGGTTAAGAAACTGGCTGATTGCATGGAAGTGTATCAAACAGCGCCTGAAACCGTCCTATTTTATGAAGGTGACAGGAGCGCCTATCTGGTGCTGATCGTCAAAGGCCAGGTTCACGTGGTCAAATTTGATTCCCAACGGACCCCAAAGCGGATTGCCACTCTGGGGCCAGGCAAGACCATCGGTGAAATGAGCATCATTGATGGTGAACCTCGATCTGCCTCGGCCATCACAGCTTCCGATGCCACTCTTTTAGTGATGACCGCGGAAAGCTTCAATCGTCTGATAGATGAATGGCCCAGTGTGGCCATCATTCTGGTTCAAAGAATTGCCAAATTAATGAGTCAATATCTACGTCAGACCAGCGGCAGACTTATCGATCATCTGGGAGCCTGATAGAAATCAGTATTTTTTATCTAGCTCGGTAGGCTTTTGACTTCTGGTCTTGTTTAAGCGTATAAAATTACAATTCAAACCACTAAGAATGGATACAGGCAACCTATGCGGCACCTATCATTGGCCTTGGGCGTGATGCTTGTTTGGGCGTGTGGCACGGCTAAACCTCCGGACCCAACGCCCACGCATATTCGCCAAAGCACACGGCAACTCAATTTGGCGGCCGGACTTTACATCAAAGGGTGCTATGCGGGTGCATTGGCGCATTATCAACAAGCACATGAACGTTACACCGCAGCAGATCAACTGATGGGCATCGCTTACAGTTTAATGGGCATTGCCAATGTCTATTATCGCACCGGTGAACTGCCCAGTGCCGTCCTGGCTTACGATGATGCCCTTGAAGTGTTTGGTTTGATGGGAGACCCAGCAGGCGCAGTGCGCGCCATGACCAATAAGTCGGCGGCACTTGTTGCAGCGGGGCAATTGAGTGAAGCCCAAACCCTCTTGGATCAAGCGGACCTGCTGGCCGAAGACCAAGGGCTGCTAACGGCTTTACGACTAAAAACAAGAGCCATCTTGTTGATGGCGCGCCATAGGGCTCCGGATGCCAAAAAGTTTTTGCAGCAGGCCATTGCAGCAGCAAAGGAGAACGCTCCAGATCAGCTCTCCAGCGCCAACTACGCCATGGGCCGGCTGTCGTTGAATGAACAACACCCCGCCCAGGCCATCCCCTTTTTGGAAAAGTCGCTCGCCCAGGACCGCCAACGGGGAGCGTATGACGATACCGCCCATGACCTGGCCGCACTGGGACAGTGTTATGCCCAATTGGAACAGCCGCCGAAGGCAATCGCATATTTTAAACGCAGCATCAAGATATTTGCCTTGCTGGGCAATACCGCCCAGGTTCAAAAGCTGGCACAGATGCTGGAGGTGCTCAACCCGACACCTGACCACCGCACCGAGGCCACGATGCATTGGGTCCATCAATGGCTTAACGGCCAAAAAGAGGCCAACCTTTGCCGCTGATGATCGACAGGAATATACTGGGTGACAAAGAGAAACGGCTAATCGAAAAATTTCGAATAGCCGTTAAGGAGGAGAACAGATGAAAAAATTATTGGGTTTGGCAGCAAAGGAATATGCAAAAGACTTGCCATGATTTTTAATAACCCCCAAAAAAATACTATATATAATAATTTAAATGTGTTGTGCTATTATTTGAGTGTGCCTTTTAAGCAACACCTGTGGCAACTGAATGGATATTTAGTAAATATATGGTTCAAAATCGAGAACCATAATTTGTCAGTTTTAGTATAACCAACTGTATTATTTAAAATAAAAGATTGGCATTAAAAGTTCAAGATAATGAACCAAACTGTGGCTTTTTTTACTGCACACGCTTAAATATCTGAATTTTTTTACATAAAAACGATTCCCTTTTTTTGAACAAGTATAAGAAAAAAATACGTCAACAAGGCGCCATTTTTGGGTCGTTGAAACACATCGCCATATCAATACCCAAGCTGACAAGGACGAAAAATTTACGGACCTATAACCCAAAACAAGGCGTATCTAGACAGCTTTTTTGGATCTGTAACCGTAGGTCAGTGAACAAGCCGACCCGGCGCACGTTGAGCAAGGGGGGCTTAGCAACCGTTAGATGCAGCGAAGGATCAGCGGGCCGC
>JBNLFN010000138.1:0-30609 GCA_050305555.1 Desulfobacteraceae bacterium
TCAGCAGCGAGTTTTAGTGTCACTTAGGCGCAGCGAAGGAAAAGTGCCCCGCACTGTTTGAGCACAGCGAGTTTGCGGGGCGCCCGCAGCGCGTCTTAGTGACACTTGAATGAAGCTGCATATGACGCAAACCACCCGCTGGCGGCGCCGGCTAGTGAAAACCGAAAGTTGAGTTAAAACCTAAAACTCCGGAGGCGCAGTCTCCGGGCCTACGCCTCCGGTCGCATACCATACGGCCAAAGAGATCCCAGGTCAACCAATTGATTTGGTTAAAATTTCATGCAGCAAGGGGTCAATTGACATTCCGGAGGGGGGTTGTTAAAAAGGGCCATGGAATTGGGCAATGTGGTGGAATTCATCGACACCCAGAAGATTATCTGCGGTGTCGTCTTGGATAAAAAAAATTTACGTCTACGGCTGCTGACCGAGCACAATCGTGAAGTGATGATTTCACTGACCCGCCTGTGTTTGAAAACCGATCAATCCCTGGACATCAACATGGGTCGCGACAAGCTGGTGACGACCCTGAAAAAAATTGCGGGACACCGCCGCACGCTTAGCGAACAAATCGACATCCAATCTCTGTGGCAAGTCCTTAATAGCGAGCAGGAGTGGATCGATCTGCTGACCATGACCAGTTTTTGCTTTCCCGACGCCACCAATGATGATCACGTTTCTGCCACGCTGAGGGCCTTTTTCAACAATCGGTTGTACTTTAAATTCAAGCCGGATGGCTTTTTCCCCCACACCGTCACCCAAGTGGAACAGATCACGGATCAACTTGGTAAAGCCGCGCGTCAGGAGCGCTTGATCCATGATGGGGCGGCGTGGTTGCAAAATGCGACCAACGGCGGTCAGGTCTCCGCCCCCAAAGATGCTGAGGCCATTGTGGAGATATTGTCATCCTACTTTCTTTTTGAAAAAGAGAGCCCGCGCGCTGTAGTGGCCAAAGCCATTTACAAGAAAGCCGGGGTGGATTCGCCCATGGCCATCTTCAATTTCTTGGTGCATATCGGCATTTGGAAGCCCGACGAAAATCTTGATCTGCGGCGCTATCAAATTCCAATCGAGTTTCCTGAGGAGGTGGAGATCCAAGCCAGCAACTTATACCGCAGCAGTGCCACGGTCACTAATGGACGCCAGGATCTCCGCGATCTGGCCCTCATGACCATCGATGGTCCGTCCACCCAAGATTTTGATGATGCACTAAGCATCACCAAGGAAAAAGACGATCTGGTGTTGGGCATCCATATTGCCGATGTGGGTTACCATATTTCCAAAGCAGATCCCATTGACCAGGAAGCAATGGCCCGCGCCAGCTCCATCTATCTGCCCGATCAAAAAATCCCCATGTTGCCGCCTCAACTTTCTGAAGACTTGTGCAGCCTTAAAGCCGGTCAAGAGCGACCCGCCATCAGCACCTTGATTCGGATGACCCCCAACGCCAAAATACTGGATTGCCGGATCGTGCCCAGCATTGTGAGTGTCAAGCAGCAACTCACTTTCCAGGAAGTGGACGCCATGGCTTCGGAAAATGAAACCTTCAAGATGCTGAACGCTCTGGCGCAACAATACCGAGAGCAACGCATGGACAATGGGGCGCTGTCCATCGACCTGCCTGAAGTCAATGTCTGGCTGGACGGTAACGGGCGACCCAATCTGACAACGGTGGATCGCGTCGGCGCCGGTCGCATGATGGTGGCCGAACTGATGATCCTGGCCAACGATATGGCTTCCCGCCATCTATCCCAAAAAAAGATGCCGGCCATCTACCGCTCCCAGCCAGAACCCAGGGAACGTCTTTTTTCACGCGATAAAGGCACCCTGTTTAAAAACTGGATGCAACGCAAACACATCAACCGCTTTAAATTGGGCAGTATTCCGGAACCCCACTCCGGATTGGGACTGCCCGGCTATGTGACCGGCACATCACCCATCCGAAAGTACACCGACTTGGTTACCCAGCGTCAGCTCAGAGCGGCGGCCGGTATTGAGACACCCTACACCCAGGAAGAGATCGACACCATTATCGCCGCCTTGGAAGCCCCCATGGCGAAAGTCGGGCGCACCCAATACGCCCGTCATCGCTATTGGTTACTCAAATACTTGGAGGGCTGCATCGGACAGAAAAAAGAAGCTCTAGTGCTTTTCAAACGGCGCAACAGCTTTATCGTTTTACTCCAGGAGTACTTGTTGGAGTGCACCCTTTCCGGCGCACAAGGCATTAGTTTGAAACCTGAAGATCTGGTACACGTGACCATCCAACACGTCAACGCCAGAAATGATACCATTGATGTTTATTTCGGATAGCACAACAGGGTATACACCAAGTGCAATTCAATCGATTGGCAATGCAAACTGACGATATCCAAAACTCAGGCAAAAGTTGCTGCAATAATGCATCACCACCGGGCAAAACAAGTTTAGGGTCGGGCCCATCATATTGACAAACGCGCTCCAAATTGGCAAAACCCTACATTTTGAAGCTTTTGACCGCAAACAATTAACAGGAGCCGATAACGTGCCCCGTTTTTTATCTATGCTATCGGATATCAGCCACCAGCACTTTAAATTCTTTTGGGCCCTATCGCGCACCCCCCACGGCCTGATCGATATGGCTGCCCCGCCGACCGCCGCCCTGCTGTGCCTGGGCCATTTCCCCCCATTGGCAATCACCATCGTAGGGTGTATCACCATTTTTGCCGGTTATACGGCCGTATATGCTTTAAATGATGTGGTGGATCTTCGCAACGACTTTGAGAAAGTGGCCATCGGGGGATACACGGATGGCGAAAGCTATTTGGACGGCGTGTTAACCCGCCATCCTATGGCCAAAGGTGCCTTGAGCTTTTCCGCAGGCGTCGCTTGGACTGCGCTGTGGGGGCTTGTAGCTGTGGTTGGTGCTTACTGGCTCAATCCCATTTGCCTCATCGTTTTTATGGGCGGGTGCATATTGGAAGCACTTTATTGCCTCTTATGGCGCATCACACCTCTACGATCCGTGGTCAATGGTATCGTGAAAGCATTGGGACCGGTAGCTGCGGTCTATGCGGTTAATCCGACACCGTCGGTGCTCTTTTTAGCCGTTCTGTTTCTGTGGATATTTTCCTGGGAGATCGGCGGCCAAAACATACCGAATGACTGGACGGATATTGAAGAAGACCGTCATTTCAATGCCCAAACCATACCCGTCAAATTAGGCCTTGAACGTGCCAGCCTGATCAGTGCCATTGCCTTGGTGGGGGTCTTGTTCTTGCAACTGCTGCTGTTTTGGATCTCTCCTTTGCGCTTTGGTGCTTACGCCCTTCTGGCCCAGGTGGCCATCAATGTCGTGCTGCTTTTACTACCCGCAATTTCTCTGTTCCAACACCGCGGTCGTCAACAAGCCATGACCCTTTTCAACAGGGCCAGCACCTACCCATTGGCAATGTTGGTCCTGGTGTTGGCGGGTTTGTTCTTTCAGTAAGCCGCCATCAAATCCGAACGCCCACATGCGCCACAGCAATCCCGTTGGTCATCGAACGGAAGTGCACCTGCTTGAAACCGATGTCGGTCAACATAGACGAAAGCTCGCCGGGCAGCGGAAACATACGAATGGTCTCAGGCAGACAGGCGTATGATTCGGCCGAGCCTGCGAGAAGTTGCCCCAGCAAAGGCATGATGTTGAAAGAATAGAAATCATAAAGCGTTCGAAAAAATGGATTGGCTGGGCGTGAAAATTCCAGACAGAGTAATTTGCCACCGGGTTTGAGCACCCGGCGCATTTCTGCAAAGCCGCGCTTGAGGTGGGTGACATTTCGAATGCCAAAACCCACCATGGCCGCATCAAAGGTGGCATCCGGAAAACTGATCTGCTCGGCATCACCTTGAACATAAGCGATTTGGTTCAAATCCGGATCCGGATCAATTTTGGGGCGGCCGGCTTGTATCATTGCCAGATTAATGTCGTATATCACCACCGTGCCAGTCGGGCCGGTCCGCTGGGCCGCCAAGATGGCCAGATCGCCAGTGCCGCCGCACACGTCCAACACGCTGTTTCCCGGCTGAATGCCCAGCATGCGAATGGCGGCTCGCTTCCACGCGTGCTGTATGCCCATGCTGAGCAACGAGTTCATAAAATCGTATTTAGGCGCCACACGATTAAAATGACGCCTGACGGCACGGTGTTTTTCATCTTCCTGATAGGTCCGCAATCCAAATCGCGCTTTGCCGGTGGATCGGACGTGTTCATCCAACTGTTCCACCCGCTTGCGCCCATCAAACCAACGTGGATTTTGCCATATCGTCATCGCTTGTTCCTTCTCGGCCAATGGGGCCAGCAGCATACCCCCACAATCGCAAACGTCGGAGGGCTCCAGAGCCAAGGCGGTAAGAGTGAAGCGGTAAATGCTGATCTTTTACTTCTTGAAATGGACCATATAATTCATCGCTTTGCTTTTGCACAATGCGGCATGTCCAATAAACGGCAGATAGCGCATACCCGACACATTCTGCAGGGTCAATCCAGCGGCCGCCCCCCACTGGATCAACTCCCGGGGACGTACAAATTTAGCATAGGCATGCGTGCCGCGGCGCACAATACCCAGCGCATACTCCGATACCCAAATAACCAGCAAACGGGCCAACACGGTTCGGTTCACCGTAGCGAAAAAAATATCGCCACCGCCACGCACCAGCTGTGCACAAGCCTGAACCAGGCGGGCCGGTTCGGGCACATGTTCCACCAATTCCATACAAGTGACCGCGTCATAATGTTCGGCGTGCCCCTCTGCCCAGGCTTCGGCGGTGGCGAGCTGATAATTGATGCGGCATCCACTTTTTTCGGCATGGATTGCCGCAACCTTCAAAGAGGGGCCAACCATATCAATACCGGTCACAATGGCGCCCCGGGCGGCCATCGCTTCCGCCAGCAAGCCGCCGCCGCATCCTACATCGATCACTTGCTTGGCTTTAAGGCCGGCTTGGGTATCGATATAGGCCAGGCGCACCGGATTAATCTCATGCAGGGCTTTAAATTGACCTGCCTCATCCCACCACAGGTTCGCCTGGGCCTTGAATTTGGCGATCTCGACCCCATCAATGTTAGGCGCTTTCTGATCCATTTAATTCCCCATCCACCGGCATCGTCGTGTCCCCGTCAAAGCTGTTCATACCTTTTTTTCTTACCAGCAGCAAGGTGTTACCAATCACCGTCAGGCTGCTCATCAGCATGGCGACTACGGCCACCAACGGGTTAAGCCAACCGCTCATGGCAACGGGAATGCTGATTAAATTGTAAACCCAAGCACAACCTAAATTTTGAGCCACTTTGCGGTTGACCTGCTTGGCCAAATTAAAAAAATCGATGAGCTGCGACGGATCGCTGCGCATGAGCGTCACACTGGCGGCTTGCTGGGCCAGGGCGGCATCACGGTGCAAGGCCACAGACAAATCAGCGCCGGCCAATGCCGGGGCATCATTGATACCGTCACCCACCATCGCCACCCGATGGCCATTGGCCTGCAACCGGGCCACATAGGCGGCTTTTTCCTGGGGCAGCAACCCACCGGCCGCATGCATAACCCCTATCCCATGGGCCACTTCCCGGGTGGTTCGATGTGCATCCCCCGAAATAAGATGCAAATCCAATCCAGACGCTGTCAAATATTGGATCAAAGCGGAGGCACGCGCATGCAACGGGTCCCCAAATCCCAAAGTGGCGCACACGTTTTGGTCGATACTCAAATAGACTTCAGATAAAGGTACCTTCGAAAGGGTTTCATTTTGCTTGGGCGGCGGATCTGGGGTCACAAATTGCCAGGCGCCGATTTTTACACGATGGCCCGCATAGCTGCCGCTGATGCCGTTGGCATGTTCTCGGATATTTTTAACCTGTGCCGGGGCAATCTGCTGCTGCTGCGCCTGGGACAATACGGCTCGGGCAACGGCGTGGTTCACCCCCTGCTCCAGACCGGCAGCAAGAGCCAGGGCCTGGTCCGCTGTCATTTGCCCGTAAGGCGCGATTTGAGACAATAGCCAGTTGCCCTGGGTCAGGGTGCCTGTTTTGTCCAGGACCATACAATCGACGGCGCTAACCCTTTCAAATGCTTCAAAATCACGTACAAGGATACCGATACGCCCTGCTGCGGACATGCCGCCAATCCGCGCCAGGGGAATTGCAATGCCCAGGGCGCAGGGGCAGGCAATCACCAATACGGTAAGACCCCGTTCAAAAGCCTCGGTCCATGACAATCCAAAACCGTGGCCGATCACCATGGTCGCAACGGCAAGTCCCACCATCAGGGGCACGAAAAGAGCCAACCAACGATCGGTCCGGCTCTCCAATCGTGTTTGCCGGGCCAGACCGGATTCAATTATCGCGATCATTTGACCCATCAAAGACGCGGGTCCCACCCGGCGTGCGGCGACCGTCACATCGCCTTCCAGCAAAAGGGTGCCGCTGGTTAGGCTATCGTCCGGCCCTACCGTTTTGACCTGTGATTCACCGGTCACGGCAGATTCATCCACCCACCCCTGACCGCCGAGAATACGGCCATCTGCCGGTATCATCTCATCGGCCTGCACCCGAAATCGATCCCCCGGGCGCAACTGTGCCAAAGCCACAAAACGACCTTGTGGGAAATCAGGGCTGCATAGGCGGACTTTATTGGGCTGGAGCGCCAGAAAACCTTCCAGGTCCCGGCGAACTTTGGCTTTGGCCTTTGCCTCGAGCAGTTTGCCCAGAAGCACAAGCGTGATCAGCATACTGGCCGTATCAAAATAAAGATGAAAACTGCCTATACTGAAATTATAGATACTGTAAAGGTAGGCGCTGCCTGCGCCGATGCAGATCAAAGTTTCCATACCCGGCGCTGAGGCCCGCAACCCCGCCCACGCCTTGCGAAACAAAGGCCCTCCGCCATAGATCATCACCAGGGTCGACATTACCAGCAAGGGCCAGGAGATATTGCGAATATCCGATGGACTCAATGAAGTAAAAAAACCGGAGTAAAGCGACCAAGAGAGCATCATGACGTTGATCGACAGCAACGCACAGATGATCAAGCGGACAAATTCACGTTGCCACAATCGCCGTTTGCGGCTGCTGTCTGTTTGAACCAGGGAATAACCCAAATTATGGACGACACCCATCAGGGTATCGGGATCCACTTGTATGGGATTGTAATGGCAACGCAAGCGGTCTGTGGCAAAATCACATACCGCTTCATGGACACCGCTCACCTTCTCAAGGGCGGATTGAATCACCCAGGCGCACGCCGGGCACCACATGCCGTCAACATGATAGCGCAGCGACAGCATCTCATCCTTTGGCACATCACGGTATTCTTTGGCCATAGATGGTGTTGGCGCATGGCTGATATCGGCCAAGTCCGTTTCATTTGCTGGAATCACGTTGGCGGCGACACAACGCCGATACAGTTCGCTCTGTTTAAATCGGACCGGGTCCGGTGCATCGCTGGCCTCCATCAGCATGGTATAGACCATCAAGCAGCCACTGCAGCAAAAAAGCAGTGTCTGATGGCCAAAGGTTTTTTCGTGGTTGCCAAAACGCAGCGGCAAGCCGCACAGGGCGCAGTTATCATTATGGGTCTCGGTCATCAACTCCTCGGATCTAACCTCCATGGCATGAACGCATTTAAAAATGGAATAATGGTTTTTGTGCAAATGTATCCTGACCAAAGTTAAATGGCAAATAACGGATTGGGTTTTTAATGAAATCTCTTCCCATAGCATTTTATGCTTATTATTCAGGTCCGTTACGGCAAAAAACCGGCAACCCAATATAAACAACGTGCTTTTTGACGCAAATCAAAGTAATTCATTGTGTCGGATTGTTCACAAATTGTTGATAACTATAATAAGCTATTGTTATATTATCTCTTTCATGAATATTGATTTTCGGTTTATCTTGGCCGGGTTACAACACTGACCCAATGATTTTTCCACAATATCCTAAACTTATTACCTGGATAGCCAGCCCTGGCGTCATCATGGCTAATGCCATCTAACCGGTTTTGACTGTGTGGGGGAATTGTATAAAGTATAAAGCCTGGCTTGAATTTACCCTACAGTAGCATAAAAAAGATGGCAAAAAGGCTAAAAAATTAAGTCCGCATTGACTTTGGAGCCCTCCGACTTTTGCAACAATAGGCTTTAAATTGTAGCCATTTCAATTCTGCATCGGCGGGGTTTACCGTTGAAGTACTTTTTATTACCTGTGTTTAAAACCTTGCCCATGGATTTATTTTTATGCCTTGCAGGTAACACACCCAACACCAAGCGATAGGTGACCCCTGTGGAACGCACCCCGCTATTTCATCAACGCAAGAACAAGTGTAGCTACAAAGATCTTTTTCGCAATTATCGCTGCCCGGGTTACGACATTTGCCTGGAACAAGCAGCTCGGGACGACTTGTTTTTAGATTGTACTGCCTGCCTATTTAAGAATGATGAAGTTGATGACATTGCATTCTGTTTGCGTCCACCAGGCTAGCATCAACAGCCGAATGGGGCCAATACCTCTCCCGGTTTCATTGATCATTGTAATTTTGTGTCGTAAGGCAATTTTAAATTTGATGCGTTATCCCTTTTTGGGAGCGGCTGCTCGACAAGTGGGGTTGCATTAATCCTACAAATTGTCGCTGGGGTTTTTCCCTCATTTGCCATCCAGCACTTCTCGCACTTTGATTGCCAACGCTTGCTTCGAAAACGGTTTTTGAATGAAATTAAAACCCTCATCCAATAAACCATGCTGCGTAATGAAGTTACCGGTGTAACCGGACATAAACAGGCATTTGATGTCGGGAACAAGCGAAATCACTTTTTTCGCAAGATCCTGCCCGTTAATATCGGGCATAATCATATCACTCAGCAGCAGGTGGATTCCGGTTTGTGCCTTGGCCGCAAGGAGGGCCTCACTCGGAGAAGATGCGACCAAAACCCGGTACCCGTAATCTTCAAGCACACACTTGACCATCTCCAGCTGCAAGGGTTCATCTTCCACGACCAGGACGGTTTCATGACCCCGTGCAGCTTTAGGCGCCAAGATCGCCTCCGGCTCCTGATCGATCTCCGCGCTATGGCGGGGCAGGTATATCTTGATGGTGGCGCCGTATCCCGGCTCACTGTAAACATTGATAAAGCCGGCATTCTGCTTGATGATGCCGTAGACCGTGGCCAATCCTAATCCAGTGCCCTTTCCCACCCCTTTGGTGGTGAAAAAAGGTTCGAAGATTTTATCCAGGGTCTGTGTATCCATACCGCTGCCGTTGTCACTGACCGCGAGTTCTACATACTCGCCGGGAACAAAACCCTTGTGAACATCACAATAGGCGTCATCCAAAACCACTTTTTGTGTTTCGATAGTGACTTTGCCAACTCCGCCGATGGCATCTTTGGCATTGACACACAGGTTGACCAGGATCTGATCAATCTGAGATGGATCCATTTTGACCCGCCACAAATTGCTCCCCGGCAGCCAAACCAGGTCGATATCTTCGCCGATAAGCCGCCGAAGCAGTTTAAGCATTCCTTCGAGGGTATCGTTCAGATCGAGGATTTTGGGCACAATGGTTTGCTTTCGGGCAAAGGCCAGCAATTGTCGTGTAATTTCAGCTGATCGGGAACTCGCTGCCAGGATTTCTCTAAGATGCTCGCGCAGTGAATCATCCGCAGTTGCATTTTGCATGGCCAGTTCCGTGTGGCCGATAATAACGCCCAGCATATTGTTGAAATCATGGGCCACACCGCCGGCCAATTGCCCGACCGCTTCCATCTTCTGGGACTGATAAAGTTGCGCTTCCAGTTTTTTTCGCTCGGTGATATCCTCCTTCACCGCAACATAATGTGAGATGACGTTGTCTGTATTTTTAACCGGGGCGATGGTCGCGTGCTCCCAGAATAGCTCTCCGTTTTTTTTACGATTGTGGAATTCTCCCCGCCAGACGCCGCCCGAACTGATGGTCTCCCACAGTTGCCTGTATTGCTCGGGCGGTGTTTTACCCGACTTAAGTATTCTGGTATGCTTCCCCAAAGCTTCAGCGTAGGTATACCCGGTGATCTGTGTGAAGGTGGTATTGACGAACTCGATTCGCCCTGCAACATCGGTGATAACAATGGAGACCGGGCTTTGCTCGATGGCCTGGGACAAATTACGCAGGTTTTCCTCAGCACGCTTGCGCCCGGTGACATCGTGCCCAATGGCCAGGACACCAATAATTTCCCTCTGGTTGTTGCGTTCGGCCGCAAAGCGAATATGATGGGTGCGTATTTCACCCTTGGGGTTTTGCACCTCTATCTCAATTTCGTCGGGCTTGCCTGTTTCAATTACCTTTCTCAGTTTCGCAAGATAACCTGTTGGCGGTTCACTATCAATATGTTCTGTAGGTTTTTTACCGATAAGCGAACGGAAATCTATTCCAACGGCTTGTTCCATATTGCGATTGATATAAATCAGGCGGCCCTTTGCGTCATAGCGCATAATATTGTCGGGAGAGCTTTCCGCCAGTGAGCGGAATTTGCGTTCGCTCTCAATCAGCTGAAGCTCCGCCTGTTTGCGCTCGGTTATATCTCGTGTGATTGCCAGTATGCCGGTGGCCCTCGAATCCTTTCCTCTTATGATTGAAGCGGCAAGTTCGACCCAAATTTTATGACCCTCCTTGTGATACTCTACAAGTTCAAGTATTTCGGAACGATCCGGATCCGCCTTTGGATCTTTTTCAAGTTCCATGTGGTGCGCCAAAACCTTCTCTATCTTTTTTAACGACTCCGGTGTTAAAACTTCATTCAGCTGCTGATTCATAGCCTCCTGGGCGGTATACCCGCGCAGGCTTTTAACTGAAGGGCTGACATACATCGGTCTGAGATTTAAGTCCAATATAGTGATGACATCCGCCGTATTCTCGGCAATAAGGCGATATTTTTCTTCGCTTTCGCGTAATATATCATTGGATAACAAGCTCATTAAGGTATCCGTTAACCTCCTGCCGATCTCTTTGAAAAGCCTTTCTTCTTCATCCGTCCAAACCCGCGCATAAGAACACTGGTGGAGCCCGAACATGTAAGGTTTATCTACCTTGGGATAAATAATCATCGACATCTGGGCCTGTACCTGGAACTGCTTTATCAAGCTTTCAGGCAAAGGGGGGCTCGAGTCAGGGTAGAGGAGAACCGGGCGGCTTGAAGTGCTTGCTTTTTTAAAGACCTCCACCAATTGATTATCGATAGATATCTCCATTCCCCGCTCACAAGCACCGGGGTACTCAGGCGTTGTCCTCTCATACGGTATACGGTATGAATCGGCATCCAGGTCACAAGGATAGAGAAACCATGCCCGGTCACAATCAAAGATGGATAGCACGGCATCTAGTAAGTCGCCCATCATTTGTTCAAGTTCAGAGGCACTTTGTATCACCTGGTTTATTTTACCCATACTTTCTAAAAAGTTGAGATAGACCTGATGTTCTTGTTCAATCCGTTTGCGCTCGGTGATGTCAAATGTTACGCCAACCATTCGAACCGGTTCCCCTGAAGTGTTGCAGTGAACCTGCCCGCGCGAGCTGGTCCAGTGTATGGATCCATCCGGCCAGACGGTACGTTTCGTAATTTCATAGCTGGTGCGCTCTTTAATCGCACGATTCAATGCGGCATCGACACGCTCACGGTCATCCGGATGCAAAGCCTGCAAGAACAACTCATAGCTCATCGAAGTTTCCGGTGGATAGCCATAGTGCGCCTTGCACTGATCGGACCATATCATCTCTCCGGTGACGATGTTCCAATCCCACAGGCCCATGTGTGCGGCTTCCGCCGCGAGCAGCAACCTTTTTTCACTGCTCCGCAATGCCTCGACCATCTGCTTTCGTTCAGTAATGTCCTCTGAAATTCCAAGCAGATATACCGGTTTGCCGGCTTTATCAAAGAGCGGTATCTTTTTGGTATGCAGTAAGCGTTCACCATATTTTGTATGGATGGTCTCTTCAGGAATATCCACCAGTTCTTTACGGTCTAGAACTTCACGATCTTTGGCTGTAAAAAAATCCGCCTCCGCTTTGGTAAAAAAATCATAATCATTTTTTCCGGACAACTCCTGTTGTGAGAACCCCAAAAGCTTTTCGCCGGCCTTGTTCAAACGCATATATCGTAAATCATTGGCATCCTTAACAAAAACCATGCTTGGAATATTCTCGAAAATGTTATCGAGGAAGGTGCGGTTTTCCGAAACCGCCTTATAACTCAGCAATACGGAAAGGCCGTCCGCAATACGATGCCCGATGGCTTTGAAAAGTTCCTTGTCGCTCGGGGTCCAAATCCGAGCGTGGGAGCATTGGTGTAATCCGACCTGCCAAGGCGCGCCAACCTTGGGATAGATTGCCATTGCAAGATGAGATTTGATATTAAACTGCGCATCCGCATCAGGCGGCAACGCATGCTCGGCTTCCGGACCGAAATGGACAGGCCCGCTGGTTTCCAGCAAGACGCGACGTACCTGTGCAACCTCCGGCGTCGTGGGGATCTCAAGCCCGGTCGCATGAGCGCCAGGATATTCAGCCTTGGTGCGTTCCATGGGAATATGCCATGAGGAAGCTTCAGGATCACAAGGGTAGAGCAAAAATGCACGATCGCAATCAAAGATGGATAATACAGCGTCCAGGACGTTGTCCATCATCTGATGAAGGTCCTGGGTTCCCTGAATCGCCTGATTGACTTTGTCCAAGCTTTTCAAAAATTGGAGATGATCCCGGTGCTTTTTTGCCGCTTCACGCATACATTACCTCATGGCACTTCGCTTGAATGTCCCATTAGGGTACTTTCGTCGGATAACGAAAAAGTTCGCTAGTCCCGATCAAGCGCGCCATCGTTGCAATCCCTGCGCAACCTTTTGTTTGCGCTTAATGCACATATCTTATCACATGGGATCAGCAATTGTAACACTCGCACGTATTTCTGCGATCAGACCCTCGCGATCTGCCATTGCCCGGCGCAAAAAATCAGCCGGTGCGGCAGAGTCCTCATACCGGGCGCCCCAGACAATCAATTCAATCAACAGCGGTATGAGGTCACTCCCCTTTTGGGTCAGCCTATAGATAACCTGACGGGCATTGCTGGGATCAGGACTGCGAACGACAATACCCGCAGCTTGGAGCAACCGCAAACGATTGGCCAAAATGTTTGTGGCAATCTTCTCATCCGAAGACAGAAAATCACGGAAGTGTCGTTTGTGCCAAAAAATGAGATCGCGTAGCACCAGCAGTGTCCACTTGTCACCCAGAACATCCAGGGAAAGGCTAATCGGACAACGGGAACGGAAACGGGAATATGAAGATTGTGGTTTCATAAAAAAATTTTAACAAAAAGACTTGCGTTTTAAAAGCATTAATGTTAAAAATACTTGCATTTTGCAAGTGTTCATAAGAGAGGGAATATAGGAGGTCCTCATGTCCAAAAATCTGGAAAGACCGGTCCAAGAGCCGAAACCTGACACCTGCCAAGTAGTTAAAAATAAGGCCGGGTTCTATTGTGTGCGCTGCAACCTGAGTGCGAATGCCTCTCAAGGCGAGCAGTGGGCATGCTGCCCGGATTGCGGAGGCGAGCTTCGGCGCAAAGATAATGAACGACATGGATGAAGTAGGTCCGGCAGCAATTATATCCCAAGAGCCAGGGTACAAACAGGGTCATCTCCTTTATTGCTGTATGTTTTTGTCTAATACGCCTCTTCACCGGCTAAATCTTCCTGGTTAATTTTGTTTTCAAACAGATTGTATGCCCAGGCCTGGTAGGCAATGACTATGGGCAAGAAGATGAGAACCACGATCAACATGATTTTTAGGGTCAACGGGCTTGATGATGCATTATACGCTGTCAAACTGTATCGGGGATCAATGATAGAGGGAAACATGGTGGCAGCTGCAAACTGTAATCTGGATAAAAATACCAGGTCCATGGTTTTCTCCTTGCTTTTAGGGTGGAACTGAGGCTCTGCCGTTCCCCGCTGAATAAAGCTAGTTGAAACAATGGCGGGTTGGTATATTCGCACAGCCATCAATTCGTCACAAATCATGGGGTTGAAGCATGAAGCAGGGCCTATAACCTTCACTCTTCGATTTTACGCGGCAGTTAATTAGAGCATGAGGTGTGCCAAAGCAGAGAAAGCCGATGGACATCAAATGGATTTGATAATATTTAAAATTTGGGTGAGCTCATATTGTGTGGCAGATGCATCGGTCGCTTTTATGCGACTCGCACCAAAAAATAGTCCGCAGCGGTGCGACTGTTTTCGCTACCGATTCAAGCATCCGACGATGGTCTATTTCGGCAAGAGCGGTCGCCCTTTTCCGGCAGGACAATTCCCAACCGCTTCGGTTAGAGGGATAGAGGGATCTTTACCTTTTTAACTTGTTGCCGTCCACCCATATTTCCGGTTTGATACGGGTTCACCAGCAAGTTAAGCTTAATTAACGCCCTTGAGGATCGGTAAAAACAGCATGAAATCGGGATGTATAAAGTGGGAATGCGCTTTTAAATGAGCCCTATCTGACGCCTAAAGATTTGACATAGGCAATGATCTGCCAGCGTTGGTGTACGGCAATGGTGCTGGCCAGGGCAGGCTGGCGGCCGCCGGGAACACCATAGCTGATCTCTTGAAAGAGCTGTCCGACGGGCATATCCTGGACTTTAACGTTGCGCAGGTCGCCGGGTAGCGGTGCGAAACTTTGCCCCACGGTACCGAAACCGTCATTGTGCTTGCCATGGCATTGGATGCAAAAGCGTTGATAGCCTAGCTTGCCGGCATCAATATCAGCCGTGTGCTTCAAATCAAATGGGGCATTTAAAGTTAGCGGGTCGGCTTGCCGATAGCCGGCCTCACCACCGGCAAAGGGGATGGCGTTGGCATCCATCAAAGGGATGGGGTGCTCGTGGGGTCTAATGGCCGGGGTTTCCCACATGCGACCCACTTTCAGGTTTTCATCATATAGCGTAATCAGACCCCAAACAATTAGGCAGACTGCAGCTACGATGGATAGGGCGCCGAAGATTCGCAGCATTTACTCCCCCTTTTCTCCGCGCACATGCTGCGGATAAGGCAGCAGTCGATATTTGGCATAAGCCGACGACGCCGGCACATCACGGACCGGGCGATAAGCCCAGGTGGGCTGGCCCATATCCGACACCACAAAAAAAGCCAAGAATCCTTTGAAAAGAATGATGCTAAGCATCACGCCGATCCATATATAGGTCTTTAAAACCGATTCATGGGTATGACTCATCTTATATTTTCACTCCTAAAAGCCCATGCATGAGGATATAAAAAAATCCCCAAATAACCGCTCCCGCGATGATGAGCATCATCACCAATGGATAGGGTGCATCGCGATCTTCAATGCCGTCGGCAAAACGGCCCACAATTTTGGATTTACGCGCCTCGACGTCTTTGCTGTGCAGATGCCCAAAAGCCAACCCCACCCCGAAAACCACCATAAAAATCAGTGTGGGAAAGATATAGGCCATGATATGCTGAAAGTTGAGTAATGCATAAAATCTCATGGATACCCCTCTCTATCCCGGCAATTTGCTAAAATAAAGCGCATACAGCAACACGGTTGCACTGGCGGACAATCCCACCAAGACCAAGATGAACAACCCGTATATTTCCCAGCGACGGATGCGCGAAACATTTACCGGTGCTTGCTGCGGCTCGCCCCTCAAGGGCAGAAACCGGGCCCGCTGCTGGTCTTTAAACTGGCCGTTTTTCAATGCCCAGAAAAACAGCAACATACTGATACTCAGACCGATGGTGATGTATGCAATAAAGTATGGGAAATACATAATCTATAATGCCATCCGACAAGGTGCCCAATTCCCGCGTTGCGCGGCGCGATAGTTGCTCGACAGCCTCACTATTTCCCGGCGGCCGAGAAGTGGTGCCAGGCAAGGCCTCAGCCTTTTGGAGACCGTAGGCCGTAGCCCTTGCGACGATCGCCAAATGGCGAGAACGCCGTCCGACGACGCCTGGTGCCGCTTATCGGCCGTCGGGCGGTTCATATGCCGCATCTATGCCCCTCGGCTCCTGATTGGCATCGCTGTCGTTGATAAAGTATATTGCCACGTAGTTGCCCACGTCCCAGATTTTTTCCGATTCCAGTTCGCGTTTAAAATAGGGCATCGCCGTACCGGTAATGCCATTCATGATTTGGTAGTAAAGAATGCCGCCGCTGATTTCGCGACCCTTCAGGATGGTAAAATTCAAGGGCGGCGGATAGATCCAGGGCTGGGCCGGGCCCATGCCATCGCCTACCGGTCCATGGCAGCCAATGCAAAAATCCTGATAAATTTTATGGCCCCTGGCCAAACCGGCCGGAGTGGTGGGATAGGGATTGGGCACATCCCGCCATCCTTGGGGAATATTATCATTCAGCCATTTTACATTGCCATCCGGTCCGGCCTCATAGGCTGCAACGGCTTTGGCTTTCCACTTTTTTTGGCGCGCCATGCGCAGATCGGCGTTCTTCAGGCCAAGGCTTTGTACATATTGTGTCAGAATGTGAACATTAGGATCTCCCAGCCATTTGAAAGCCGGCATGATCGACAGCGGCCGGGTGTACCGCGGGTTCATAAAGTGGGCAATATGCCAGTCGTCAGGGTGCTCGCCGCCATCCTGGGACAGGTCCGGCCCGGTACGCTGAGACCCCAATAAAATGGGATAATCAGCGACATAATCACCGGCCTGGGCAATGCGCTCGGCACCCAAGCCCCAATCAATGCCCCGGATAGACTGACTGTGACAATAGACGCAACCATTGGCAAGGTAGAGCTTGCGGCCGGCGGCTTCACCTTCCGAGCGCTGCCTAAAAATCTCAGACGGCTCCGTTTGGCTGGTATGGGCATAGGGCAACAATACCACTACAAAAACGATGGTCGCTAAAATTAATAGACTGCCTATAACGACGGCAAGCGGGGTCATTTTCATGCCGTCTCTCCTGTGTTTGCAAACATGGTGCGAACGATATTGTAGAAACCCAGTACAGCTGAAGCGAAAATAATAAGCCCCAAACCGGCACGGACCACATAGTAGACATGAATTTCAGGCAACACACGATAGATGGTCTCACCGTTAATCCACGCATTACCCTGAATCAAACCGGCAATGGTGAGCACCACGGTAAATCCCACCACACCGATGAGAATCATCCAGTATTGAAAATCGGCCAAAAACCGACTGAAAAGCGGGCGCCCTGAAATTCTGGGCAAGACATAGTAGAGCCCGCCCAATGAAATCATGCCGGCAAATCCCAGCACACCGATGTGAGCGTGGGCGACCACCCAGTTGTTAAAATGGGTGACCCGCTGCACATCGGGCAAAGACATCATGGAGCCTTGGATGCTTACAAAAAAATACATGATGGTACCGGTGAAAACAAACTTGGCGCCCACATCGGCATGGATCTCCCCCAGTTTGCCTTTGGCGGTGTACCAAATGTTGATTAAAAATGCCATGACCGGAATTACCATCGCGATGCTGTCCACGATGGCCACTACCTTCAACCAAGTCGGCACCGGCACCTGCAGCAGGTGATGGGTGCCGATGTGGGTGTATACTACGATCAGAGACCAGAATCCCAGGAGGGACAGGGTATGGCTGTACAACGGCGCCCGCGTGGCCCGGGGAATAACATAGTAGGCCACCGCTGCGGATAGTGGAGTTAATAGGAGCCCGAAGACATTATGGCCGTAAAACCATAGCAAGATGGCATCCGGGATGCCCACCAGGGCGCCGGTATCAGGACGCCAGATGACGTTGCCCAGGGCATAGGTACAAGCCGTCAATATTGTAGCCGCCAATGCGTACCAGACCGACACATATAAAATGGGCTCACGGCGCTGTTTGACCGTCATGATAAAATTGAAAAAAATCAGAAGAAAAGCCGCGACTACGGTGATGTCGATCGGCCAAATCAACTCGGCATACTCCCTTCCCTGGGTCAAGCCCATGGCCAGGGTGATCACCAGGGCGATCAGCGCCAGGTTCCACGCTACAACGGTTAGCACACCCAGTGTCTCGCTATACAGACGGGTACCCAAAAGACGGGGAAGAAAATAGAAGACCGCACCCAACAAGCCGGGGGTCACAAAACCGAACAGCACCAGATTAATGTGAGTGGGCCGTACCCGGCCGAAGACAATGCCGCCTATGTTCTCCGTCAAATCAGGCGCCATCAGCTCAGTCGCCCCCAAAAGGCCATAAAAAGTCGCCACCATGATCCAAAATCCGGCAGTCAGGCAAAACCCTTTGGCAGTTGCGTTCGTGGCCTGGGTATCTTGATAGTCAGCTTCCAATATGTTTCATTCTCCCGTTTTAATTCTTACAGTTAACCCTTCTCGCAGAGGGTTAGCTATGGCACGCCAGCCAACAATCCAAATTGGCCTTGTTCTGCTTATGGCATCCGACACAAAAGCCCATTTTAAAACGATGGGCGTTGAGTCGGTCCATCTGTTTCACCTGCCCGTGGCACTTTTCACAGGCAATCTCTTTTTTAATGTGCCGCTGGTGATTGAAAAGCACATGTTCCGGCAGGTAGAAAACCTTGCGCCATGGTGTAGGGGTTTGGGTATTGTAATAGTTGTGCTCCTTTCGGATCTCCGGGTGGTTGGCAATGATGTATTTATGGCAGTGCAAACACTTTTCCACCGGCGGCAACCCGGGATGCAGGGAACGTTCGACATAGGAATGGCAATAGTAGCAATCAATGGCTTTGTGCCCGGCATGCAGGCGATGGCTGAAGGCAATCGGCTGGACGGGCTGAATGCGCATCGCCGGTGATGCATAAAAAAAGAAGAGGAAAGCCAAGACCAGAATTATACAAATCGCCACCCAGGACAGCGGCGCCCGATTGTGCCACAGGGAAGTCATCGTATCGCCGAATGCAGTGAAAAACCGCATCGGTCGACCGCGGGTCGCCACCAGGACGGTAATCGCGACCAGAACTAAAAGGGTTGCCGTGCTGATCAATATCTCCATCAGCTGCCCTCCCCCGTCCGGGACCGCAACAATTCCGGAAACTGCTCAAAATAAGCGGCCACGGCAGCCACCATAAGGCCCAAAAAACCCAAGGCCACAGCGCCATCGACCCAACTTAACGGCAATGTCCGCGCATAGGGGTAAAACGCCGGTGCCAGCAATAAGAAATGCTCCAGCCACATCCCGATGAGGGTCACCGAACAGATTACAACCATGGCCAGCGGAATCGTTTTAATCTTCTTGTTAATCAAGATCAGAAAGGGCCCGATGAAGCATATCGCAAACACGGTCCATGCCAACCCACGCCAGGGCTCCGCCATGGTCCGGGTGATAATGTATGCGGTCTCTTCAGAGATATTGCCGTACCAAATGACGACAAACTGCGCATAGAAAAAGTCGGCCCACACCAAACAGAAGGCAAAAAAGAGCTTGCCCACATCATGAAACTGCGCGGCCTGGACACCCTGTCCATGGGTGCCGTTCAGATGCAGCACGGCCGCCAGAATAATCAGCGCGCCAAAACCCACATACACCGCCTTGACAAAAGAGTAGGCCCCGAATAGGGTCGAGTACCAGTGGGGATCAGCGCTCATCACCAGATCATATCCCAGCAAGGAAAGCACCAGGGCAAAGGCCAGCAGGTATAAGAAGCTGCAGATTGTCATGCGCCCCTTGAAACGCACCTCATCCGGCGGCTTGGCTTGCCAGCGCCGCTGCAGCCGGCGCCCTAAAAACCCACTGGCGCCGCGTGCTTGAAGCTTAAAATAAAGGGCATGGTAAAGATAACTGAACCCCAGGCCGTAAAGCAAAAGAAGTCCGCCCACATCACGCCAAAAAAGAAAAGGGATGTTCAGCCAAACCTCTTTGCCGTGTAAATCGACATTTTGCCAGGGAAAGACATACGCTTTGCCCAGGAACAACATCAAAAAGAGCAAAAAGGAAATCGGGAAAAACGCACTAAAGGCTTCGGCCAAATCCGACAGTGGACCGCTCCAGCGGGCCCGCACCGCATGCATCAACGCGGAAAACAGCACGGCCCCGTGGGCCATGGCTGAAAAAAGCAAGAAGTTGATGAGATAGGCCTGCCATGCTTTTCGTGGATCAACGCTGGTTGCCTGCCAGACGAAGATGCCCAAGCCAAAGGCCATCAACGCGATGGTGGCGAAAGTAAGCCATCGTGGGATGGAATATGACTTTGGGACAGCCTTGTCTTGCATGAGTTGACGAATCCTATATCTCTAACCGTTTCCGGGGTGCACCTTTTCCGATGACATACGCGTCTGAATTTCGCCCCCGTTGGCCTCTAACAATTGTTGCACTTCAGCTTCTTCTTGGGGATCGCAAGCGACCAACACACCGAAACGATCACCTGAAAACCGTGGATTATAATGAGCCGCCACTGAAAACCGCGGCAGGCGCGCCTGGGAAATCAGTCCCAGGACATTGCCGAAAACCGCAAAAAGAATGGTGAATTCAAACCCGACGATGAAAAAGGGCACCAAGGCCACCACCGGTTTGCCGCTCACAATAAGGTGCCAACGGGTGGCGGTGAAAGCGGCCAGCAAAAACCCCGTGAAAAAACCGATGATACCGCCGGCCAGGGTAAACCAACCCACCTTGCTTTTGGGCAACTTTAACGCGTCGGCAATGGTGTGACTGGGTATGGGGCTGTAAACCGTCTCAATACCGAAGGCGCTATTGCCAAGCGCCCGAATGGTGGAGGCCGTCTGATCTTCGGTTTCAAACAATCCCATGATAGAGATACGCTTAGTGCTCATGGGTACCTCCCGGATGCACGGTCTCTTTCATCTCTGTCATCGAAACCGATGGCATATGTTTAACGAACAACACGAACAAGAAGAAAAAGAGGCTAAAACTGCCCAACATGATGCCGAACTCTACCCAGGTGGGCCGGTAAAGCCCCCATGCGTATGGCAGAAAATCATGGGCTACGCTACCGATGATAATGACAAAGCGCTCGTACCACATGCCCACATTGACCAACAAGGAGATCACCAGCAACCAGGGCAGGCGGGTACGCACTTTTTTAAATATAAAGAACAGCGGCACGATGGTGTTGCAGCTCACCATAATCCAGTACTCTATCGCATAGTCGCCAAAAGCCCGCCAATAGAAGCTTTCCATCTCTATGGAGTTGTGGCTGTACCAGGCGATAAACACTTCCGTACCGTATGCGAACATGACGATCAGGCCGGTAAAAACAATGGTTTTGGCGACGCTTTCCAAGACCTTGATGGTAATGAGGTGCTCCAGCCGGAAAATTTTGCGCAAGGGAATCATCAAGGTCACGACCATGGCCAACCCGCTATGAATGGCACCTGCAACAAAGTAAGGGGCAAAGATAGTGGTGTGCCAACCCGGCACGACCCCCAATGCAAAATCCCAGGAAACCACGCTATGCACCGAAATCACTAAAGGCGTGGCCAAGGCGGCAAAGAAGAGATAGCCCCGGGCATAATGGCGCCATTGCTCAAATTCACCGGTCCAGCCCAAGGCCAGCACGCTGAAAATTTTGCGGCGGGCCCCGATGGCACGGTCGCGGATGATAGCCAGATCGGGCAGCATCCCCGTATACCAGAACAGTGAACTCACCGTCAGATAAGTACTGATGGCCACCACATCAAACATGAGCGGCGACTGAAAATTGGGCCACAGCAGTCGTTGGTTGGGCACAGGCAGCATGTAGTAGACCAGCCATACACGCCCCAAATGGATGAAGGGAAACAGGCCGGCCGTGCAGACGGCAAAGACCGTCATGGTTTCAGCGGCCCGCGCAATGGGATTACGCCAACCGGCGCGGAACAGATGCAGGATGGCGGAGATCAGGGTGCCGGAATGGGCGATTCCGACCCAGAAGACAAAATTGATCAGATAGGTCCCCCAGTGCACCGGGTTGTTTTGTCCACCCACGCCGATGCCCATAAATATCTGGTATAGCCAGCAGGCCGCACCGATCAGTACCCCAAAAAAGAGCAGGCCGACCACAACCCAATAGCTCTGCCCCGGCGGACGCAAAGTGTCGAGTATGCTGTCGTCTATTTTTTGGTAGGTCAGAGCACTCATATCATCTGGGTTACCTTCTTTAAATAAATCACCGCCGGCTTGGTATTCAAGTAGCCCAATATCTGGTAGGCCCGTGGGTCGTCGGTTAATTGACGCACACGACTGTGGGGATCCATCAAGTTGCCAAAATAAATCGCATTGGTGGGACAGGTCTGCGCGCAAGCCGGCATCACTTCACCGTCGCGGATATTTCGCTTTTCGTTTTTGGCTACCCCGTGGGCCGTTTTGATGCGCTGGATACAGAAAGAGCATTTTTCCATCACACCCTTGCTGCGAACTGTCACATTGGGATTGAGCTGCATGGGCAATGGCTCAGGCCAGTGCCAGTCAAACCAGTTGAAGCGCCGCACCTTGTAGGGGCAATTCTGCGCACAAAATCGGGTACCGATGCAACGGTTGTAAACCTGATTATTGAGCCCCTCTTTGGAGTGATGGGGTGCATAAACCGGGCAAACGGCTTCGCAGGGTGCATTGTCACAGTGCTGACACATGACCGGTAAAAAGATAGATCGGCCCGGGCGTTTGGGATCCGCATAGCGTTCAATACGCAGCCATGCCATCTCTCGCCCCTTGATGATTTGTTTTTGCCCGACCACGCCAATGTTGTTCTCAGCGTAGCAGGCCGCCACGCAGGCGCTGCAACCGATGCAGCGGTCGAGATCCACCACCATGCCCCAGCGATAGGTCTCATGGTCGTGGGGCGGATAGATATCGCGACGGGTATTGTACCCCTCGGGCAGGGGCAATGTCAGGGGAAAGTCATCCATGGTCAACCCGTGGGATTTTTTATCATGAACATGGGCCTTTTCAACAGATACGCTCAAAGCGATTTTGCGACCATATTGGGACCGGCTGCCCGATGTTCGGGCCAACCGTTCCGTGCGGCCAAGGCCCTCCATCTTTGTCAATTCGACCATATGGTTGGGTGCACCGGCATTCTGATCGACACCCGGATCCATCAGCTTCACTGGATTGGTACCACGATCGCGGGCATAGCGCCCATAGCCGGCGTGGCCTAAGCCCATGGGTATGACCATGGCTTGGGGGTGCAGGCCCTCGTATCCTTCAACCGGCACTTGGATCTCGCCCTTGCCACTGGCCATGCGAACCTGTTCACCATCACGCCAGCCATTGGCCTGCATGGTTTCAGGGTGAACCCATGCAGTGGTTTGCCAGGCCACCTGGGTTATGGGATTCGGAATTTCCGACAACCAGGACCGATTGGCTCCCCTGCCGTCAAAATGGCGAATGGAAGGCATCAAATAGATGGGTTGTTTAATGGGGGGGCTTGACGCCACTTGCGCCACCACGGCACCCAAAGCTGCCACGGCGCTTTGGTAGCGCAATTTCTCGGGCATGCCGGTGCCATCCGCAGATTTGAAAAGTCCCCCTTGTTGGACCATCTTCAACCAACGGCTCTCATCCGGTCCTTGTTCCGCTGGGCTCAAGCGCCGAATGAGGTAGTCCCGATAAGTTGGAGCCGGTTGTTTTTCTTCAGGCAACAAGTTCAAAAAAAGGTTGCCCGGATGGGGGGCCTCGCTAATTTTACCCACACAGGGTTGCAGGGTCGCTTTTAAACCCTGTTGGCTCTCATAGATGTCCCATGTCTCCAGGGGCAATTGAACGGGTATGATCAAGTCCGCCGCCGCTGCGGTTTCATCCATAAAGTTAGATAGCGCCACCGTAAAAAGGGAGTCACTCAATATTGTTTCAGCTGCCCCAAAACCAACGGGCAGGCTATGCAGTAGATTGACATTATTGAGCAGCAGCAGATCAACTGAATCACCACCAATCTGCCGGAAAAATTGGCTAAGATCTCTGCGCGGGTTTGCAGTTTCCACGTGGTGTCGGCGGTCAAAATCGTAGAGGGAAAAAGTAGGGTCCAAAACCGCGTTGAGCATCAAGGCCGCCAACTCTACTGCCACGGCTGATGCACCGTCTGCAGCCGTAGACGCACCTAAAATCAGGGGGTGCTGGGCGTTATTAATGCGGTCGCTCAATTTCACCAAATCTGAATTCTCGATACCGGTGAGATTGGCCACCCTGGCCAGCGGATATTGATAGGTCAATCGGCCCAAGCTTTTGAAAATAGTGTCAGGCAGTTGGCGACCCCGTCCTTTTTGGATGGCCCGCTGAATCAATCCCAGCAGCAGCACCACTTCCCTGCCGGGCCGGCAAGCGAACCATTGGTCCGCGCTGATGGCGGTCACCGATTGAAAGGGGCTGATATGAAAAAAAGTGCCTTTACGTTGCCCTTCAAAAAGATGCATGGCTGTAAACTTGCGGGCATACTCAACAGGCGAAAGCCAGGTTTCTAAAAAATCAGCACCAAAGCTTACCAATACATCCGCTCGATCCATGTGATAGCTGGGAAGGATCGGTTCACCAAAGAGACGCTGATGGGCATATTTGAGCGATTCAAACGCAAAGGGTTCATACACCACGGGCGGCATGCCATTGTAATGGGCCAGGGTCTTTTGAAATATGGAGAGCAGGGCTTCGCCCACCACCTCGGTGAGCATGGCAATGCGGTTGGGCCCCTTGCCGGCCGCTTTGGAAACCATTTTTTGGACCAAAGCTTGCGCTGCTTTAAAATCAATGGGCTGCCAGCCTTCGTCGGTTTTTCGTAATGGGGTTTTGATGCGATCCGGATTGTAAAGCCCTTGCAGCGCAGCTTGGCCCCGCGCACATAGCTTGCCCCGGTTTACCGGATGCAAAGGATTGCCTTCCAGTTTGATGACTCGGCCTTCACGATTTTTAGCCAGCACGCCACAGCCCGCCGGGCATTCCCGACATGTGGTGGCGTACCAGGTGGCGATGCCGGTAACCATATCGTCTGGGGCGTTAACCAGACTAAAAAGCGTTTTTTCAGGATCCGATGTGCAACCGCCGGCAAAGGCGACACTGCCCAGGCCGGTGATCTTGAGAAAAGTTCTTCTGTCCATGCGCCTCGCCTAATTCGACCCCATGGTATTGTAACCATCGCACCAAAACAGCAACACTTCTCCTGGCGTTACCCGATATCAATCAGTAGATCGTTTGAGTCCAGCTTAACAGCACATTTGGATTTCCAAGAGCAGAAATTTGAATTAAACTACAATAGCTGTTGCGTGTTGTCAATCACCCCAACGGGCATAAAAAAATACGGTGTTGGATAGAATCCCTTAAAACGGCCAGTCTAACAGAGGTTTGGCCGATCTGTGTCAAGAATGCGCAATGATACAATGATCGATCTTGACAGCAGGAAATAGTCTGATTTGATAGACAGGTGTGATATAATCGTGCGGATCATCAAACTTTTAAAACGCCTTATAAATGTAAAGATCAAAAAGGAGACCCATGACCACCTTGTTTGAAACCACCACCATCAGATCCATGACGTTGCGCAATCGTCTGGTGCGCTCCGCCACCTGGGAAGGCATGTGTAGCGATGACGGCAAACCTACATCGAAATTAGCAAATTATTATGCGACCTTGGCCCGGGGCGGCGTGGGCTTGATCGTTTCAGGCTATACCTTTGTGCGACCCGAAGGCAAACAATTTATGGGCCAGATGGGTATTTACACCGATGCGTTTGGATCGGACTACGAACGTTTGACCCGGGCCGTGCATGACAACCACGGCGCCATTGCCATTCAGTTGGTTCATGCCGGCGGCCAAGCCAACCCGGAGCACTCCGGCCGGCAACCCCTTGCCCCCTCAGCGCTTCAGTTGTCTCAGTTCCCAGCGGTGCCGGAGGCGCTTGGCGTGGAAGAGATTGAAACGATTATCGAATCCTTTGGCCATGCGGCCCGCCGCGCCAAAGCCTGGGGGGCTGACGCAGTTCAGCTGCACGGTGCCCATGGTTATCTGATCAACCAGTTTCTTTCCCCATTGACCAATCAACGCACAGATGCTTACGGCGGCAGTTTGAAAAATCGCTGCCGTTTTCTGCGGCAAGTCTTTCAGACGGTGCGCGATGCAGTGGGAAAAAACTATCCGGTAATGATCAAACTCAATGCCACGGATCACCTGGATGGCGGTCTGGCTATTGATGAGGCGCTCAATGTCGCCGGCCGACTAGACGAGATGGGCATAGATGCCATTGAAGTTTCGTCCGGCACAGCAGCCTCCGGCAAACTTGGACCGGCGCGCAACAAAATCGATGCGCCGGAAAAAGAAGCCTATAACCTGGCATTGGCCCTTCAAATCAAATCTGCGGTGGGCTGCCCGGTGATGGTGGTCGGCGGTTTTCGCACTTATGCAGTGGCCGAACAAGCCATCCGGGACAACGGTATGGACTATGTGGCCCTCTCGCGGCCGCTGATACGCGAACCGGCGCTGCCCCATCGCTGGCAAACGGGCGACCTTGCTCCGGCGACCTGCACCTCTTGCAACAAATGCTTTGTGCCCGGTATGAAAGAGGGTGGAATTTATTGTATGGAAGAAAAAAAGTTGGAACGCAAGAAAGCCAAACGACCCTGACGGGATCACGTCGATCCTGAGCCGCGCTAATTCTCACCTTGATATGTCGTCCCTGCATCTGATGCGTGCAAGTTCGCTCTGCCGACGGCTTTGATACTGCAGGCATCGATACTGCAATTGATAAGATTCAGACTTTGCTCCAAACAGATGGTGCGCCATCTGCTCGAATCCGGGCAGAAACACTCCATCAATTTGCTTTTTACGCGCTCAAAGGTCAATGAACCCGGTTGCCCATAATGGTGGGCGCGGTTTTCCGCACACAGCGCTCCCAGGGTTCTTGTTTCAGGGTAGGTGCCGAATTCGGCATTAAAATGGGTGAAATCGAGATCCGTCAGATGGTGGCGCAACCAACTACCGAGGGTACCACGGGATCGGTAGGCCGTCCCATTTTCATTGCGGGTCACTTCAACTCGGTCTTCGCCAAACTGCTGCTGACACCAAGTTAAATGCGTGGGTTCCGGTTTACCGGTCATCAACAATTTGTATGTTCCGAATTTACCCAAACCGGTGTGAAGATCGAGATGAATGGCTTGGGTCGCGCCGCCGAGCCAGCGCCTATAATTGGCTTGCATAATGCACGTAGACAGAGCCGCTGATTGGCCGCCGAAAAAAATGCCTTGTGGATCATCGTATTGGCCAACCGCAATGGCGGTTTTCAGTGCCGGCAGGCCCAGACGCGTTTTAATCCATAACGCTTTTAATTGAAAAGTGTCCATCAGTTGCGGCGGTGACTTCGGATTGATTAAATGATTCAGTTGGTCGTATCCATCCGGCCGGCCTTCATAGGGTTGACCCGGCAGCACGAAATTGCGGTTTAAATCCACATTGTCTTCGTTGACCCGGCGCACAAAATGAAATCCGTAGGGGTTGAGGGCATGGATAAAAACGATGCGACCCTGATCTTTTAAATCGGAGTGGTGCGCAAATTGAGTCAACCAGGCCAACTGAACGGCCGAGCCGAAAAAACCTTCAACACCGTGCAGGCCCGACGTAACCATCACCGTCCATTCGGGTCGATCACTGCCGATCCATGCCACATCAACACTTAGATCCGCGTCGGGACAGTGTTGGACACAGAGGGTGTGGTGCTCTTGCTGGGCATTTAATCCTGCCGCAGCAACCCGAAAGCGATGACGAGCAGTTTGATAGTCGGGTGAGTAGTATTCAATTGGTGGCATTAAATCTGCTGACAAATGAGTCATGAACCCCATGGATGCCCAATACGCACAATGGGCATTACTAAGAGGCTGGACGATTGACGAAAGTGGCCCGTGACATTTTGCTGTTAAGTATCCTATGAGGGGCCTTTTGGCCTGTCAAGCTAAAAAGCAAAACAGGATCAGTGCGTTGCGTACACCGCGGTTTGGATTTGCGCTCCTCCCCGGACCCCTTCTTCAGATATGCCGCTGAAAAAATATCAAGCAACGGCAGCGTTAAAAACCGGCGGTTAATTATTCTGTCATGAGGCATAGATGGAGCACTGCCGCACTTGCATAGCCGCCTCCTGCAGCGCTTCGGCAAAAGTGGGGTGGCCATGAATGGTGCGCGCGATATCTTCTGAACCGGCACCAAACTCCATGGCCAAAACACCTTCGGCTATCATGTCGGCCGCCCTGGGACCGATGATGTGCAGACCCAGTATCCGATCCGTTTTCGCATGCGCCAGCAGTTTAACAAACCCATCGGTCTCACCCATGCAGCGGGCTCGACCGGCACCGGTAAACGGATAGGTCCCTTTGCAATAAGGCACCTGCTGGGCTTTGAGTTGCGCTTCAGTCAATCCAACACTGGCCACCTCAGGCGCAGTATAAATTACCGAGGGCATCGCGTCGTAATTGACCTCGCCGAATTGTCCCGCCATCGATTCAACTGCTGCAATTCCTTCGGCCGAAGCTTTGTGGGCCAGCATGGGGCCGGGTACCAAGTCGCCAATGGCATAAATACCCGCCACATCAGTTTGATAGGATTCGTCTACAACGATGTGGCCGGTGTGGGCATCGGTGCGAATCCCCAAAGCTTCCAGGCCAAGCCCTTGGGTCAAAGGTCGACGGCCGACGGAGACCAATAAGCGGTCAAAGGTCAGCAGCGTCTCTTCGTTTTGGCGGGTCACGGTAACTTCGACTTTGTTTTTTTTGACTTCGGCCGCTTGGACTTGGGTATCGAGTCGAAATTCGAATCCCTGTTTACGTAAAATCCGATCCAACGTGCGGGCCACCTGGCCATCCAAAGTCGTACCGATTTTGGGCAGCATCTCAATCACCGTGACCTTGGCACCCAGACGCAGCCACACCGATCCCAGCTCTAACCCGATGTAGCCGCCGCCCACGATACCCAGATGTTTCGGCACGGCATCAAAGCGCAGGGCCCCCGAAGAGTCGACTATCCGTTCCCCATCGAAAGCCATCGACGGAATATCCACAGAACCGGAGCCTGTGGCCAGCAAAATACGGGGGGCTTCCAACGTCTGGTCGCCGGCATCACCGTTCGTCAGAGTGACTTTACCCGGTGCTGCAATTTTAGCGGTTGCGTGCACAATTTCGATGTTGTGATGCTCAAGCAAACGGCGTACGTTGTGGGTCAAATCGGCTACGACTTTGTCTTTTCTGGCCATCATTGCTGCCAGATCTAACCCCACCTTGTCCACCGTGACCCCATGGTCTTTCAGATGGGTTTGGGCCAAGTGAAAATATTCACTGGAGTCCAGCAAGGCTTTGCTGGGGATACATCCGACATTGAGGCACACCCCGCCCAGCCGCACGTGTTTTTCGACACAGACCGTTTTAAAACCCAACTGGGCGGCACGCACTGCCGCCACATAACCCCCGGGACCCGAGCCGATAATGATCAAGTCGTAATCAGCCACGCTACACCTCCAATAGCAATCGTTCCGGGTTCTCAATCAACTCCTTGACCCGTTTTAAAAAGGTTACCGCTTCGCGACCGTCCACAATGCGGTGGTCATAGGAAAGGGCCACATACATCATGGGCCGAATGACAATCTCATCGTTCTGCACCACGGGCCGTTTTTCGATGCGGTGCATACCGAGAATACCGCTCTGGGGCATATTCAAAATCGGGGTCGAAAGCAGCGAACCGTATACACCTCCATTGGAGATGGTAAACGTACCGCCTTCCAAATCCGCCAGCTCGAGACGGTTGGCGTTAATTTTATCGACATAGCCGATGATGGTTTTCTCAATTTCGGCAAAACCCAGGGTTTCAGCGTGACGGATCACCGGCACCACCAGGCCGCGACCTGAGCCGATGGCCACACCGATATGCTGGTAATTGTGGTAGACAATCTCTTCGCCTTCTACAAAAGCATTGATTTCGGGTATCTCTTTAAGTGCGGCCACACACGCCTTTATAAAAAAGGACATAAAACCCAAAGAGACATCATGCTTTTCTTTGAAGCGCTCCTTATACTTGGCCCGCTCGGCCATCACCTGCCCCATGTCGATGTCGTTGAAAGTGGTCAACATGGCGCTATTTTGCTTGGCGGCCACCAGTCGCGCGGCAATGCGCTTGCGGATCGGTGTCATGGGCTTGCGCACTTCGGCCGGTAATGCATCTGACGCCGACTCCGCCGGTGGCGTGCAGGTTTCGGGCATGCAGGCCGGGGCCTGTTCTAAAAACAGAAGGATATCGCCTTTGGTGATCCGCCCACCCGGCCCCGTGCCTTTGATCCGGTCGGGGTCGAGTTGTTTTTCAGCAATCAGGCGTCGTACGGCCGGCGCATAATGAACTTTATCTGAAACAGGCGCGCCAGAAGCTTGAGGAGGCACCGCCTCAGGTTCGTCGGCTGAAACAGGTTGCGGAACCGGTTGGGCAGGGACTGTTGCTTCAACCTCGGACTTTGGTGGTGCTGCGGCGGTGACCGCTTCAGTCGCTGGATCGATATGGGCCACCACAGCGCCCACGGCCACGGTTTCACCGGCGGCCATCAGGATCTTGAGCACGCCGGCCACTTCGGCGGTGACTTCTAATGTTACTTTATCGGTTTCAATGACAAACAAGGCTTCATCTGCGGCCACAAGCTCGCCATC
>JBNLFN010000139.1:0-13916 GCA_050305555.1 Desulfobacteraceae bacterium
GCAGCATGCTGGATTTGGGATGGATGGGATTGAATTGTGCCATCAACTCGCTCCACAGATAGCGTGCCGCGCGTAGCATGGCGATCTCCATGAAAAAATTCATGCCCACACCAAAAAAGAAAGAGAGCCGCGGTGCAAAGGCATCGATTTCCAACCCCGCTTTGAGGGCGGCTCGCACGTACTCCAAACCATCGGCCAGGGTGAAAGCACACTGCAACACCGAGTTGGCGCCCGCCTCCATCATGTGGTAGCCGCTGATACTCACGGTGTTGAACTTGGGCATATGCTGGGAGCAAAAAGCGATAATATCCGACACAATGCGCATGGACGGCTCGGGTGGATAAATATAAGTGTTGCGGGTCAGATACTCCTTGAGAATATCGTTTTGGATGGTACCCGTAAGCTGATCGTGCTGGACACCCTGCTCTTCAGCCGCCACGATGTACATGGCCATGATGGGAATCACGGCACCATTCATGGTCATGGAAACCGACATTTCATCCAAAGGGATTTGATCAAAGAGGATTTTCATGTCCTCGATGGAATCAATGGCCACGCCGGCCTTGCCCACATCACCCGTTACCCGGGGATGGTCCGAGTCATAGCCGCGATGGGTGGCCAAATCAAAGGCCACCGACAGGCCCTTCTGACCCGCCGCCAAATTGCGGCGATAAAAGGCGTTCGACTCCGCTGCCGTGGAAAAACCGGCATATTGGCGGATGGTCCAGGGCCGGCCGGCATACATGGTGGCCATAGGGCCCCGCACATAAGGGGCGAAACCCGGCATACTGTTGACGTGGGCCAAGCCCTCGGTATCTTCTGCCGTATACAAGGGCTTGACCGAAATGCCTTCGGCAGTGTGCCAGTCGAGATCTGCCAGTGGCTTTCCTCTGAGTTGTTTGGCTGTCAGTGCTTTCCATTGGTCAATGGAGGGGTGTTTGCCCATGACGCACTCCTTTATATTTGATCGGCAAGGTGATCGCGATGGACCATCCCTCGCCAGACCATTTCGAAAAGACTGTTGGCCTGGGCGGCCAAACTCTCCTTCTGGCCGCGCTGAACCCACATGGTAAATGACCGCTGGACCAGGCCCAGCATAAAATCAAGCAGCACACCGGCGCGCACATCCGGGTTGAGAATCCCTTGTGCCTGCCCTTTTTTGAGCACCCCGAGGTAGAGGTTGATCATTTTCTTTTGTTGAAACGTGCGATCGTTCATCCAGGTAGCCATCGGCAGGGTCATGAACAAAATACGGCCCAGATGGGGGTTGCGCTCGTAGTAATCGAGCTGCAGCCAGAGCACTTTGCGCAGTTTCTCTTTGAGATCTTCAATGCCCTGGAGGTGATCCACAATGCGCTCGGTGAGTTTGCCCAGCCAGATGTCAACGAAAGCAAAGACCAGGCGCTCTTTGCTGCCGTAATGTTTATAAATGGTGCTGAAACTCACGCCGGCGCGTTTGGCCACATCGCGAATGTTGGCTTTGTGAAAGTCGGAATTGGAGAAGATATCCAGTACCGCCTGTTCCAACCGGGCGCTGACTTCGGGCCGCATAGGGGGTAACATTGTTTTTTTTGCTACCATTTCATGCCTTAAAGGAGAGTTTAATTGGCCGATGATCGCTCTATTTTAATGAAACTTGTTCCAGAATGCCGCACCAGATAAAATAGTTACGCTATTAAAAAATTTATATCTACTTGAATTAATTTTGTTTATTAATCTATTAAATAGAAAATGATATAAATTATGTAACAATGTTATTTTTCCAACCCTATATCGACCCACAAGCCACATGTCAAGCATAAAAGGGCCGGCATCTTTACGGTTTTGAGTTTTAGGTTTTAAGTTTTGAGCGAAGGTAAATTACCGATTTCATATGGATGTTGAGCCCAACCCAGAGTTAAACGAATGCAAAATTCATAGGTCGCAATTCGTCGGCAGGGCCAATCAAATGATCGTCAGGTTTGCTCAAGAATGGGGTTGCCATGAATGGAAACACACTATCATCAGATAGAATACCTCAACTTAAAACTCAACTTTCGGTTTTCACTAGCTGGCGGCGCCTATTGCGCAGGAGTGGCGAAAGCCGAAAGTTGAGTTAAAACCTAAAACTTAAAGCTATTCTTTATTTATATCGCTTCATCACCTTTTTAAATCCCGGCAAAGCATTGATGATGGTCTCATCATCCACACAATACGAGATGCGAAAATGACCGGGACCCATGAAGCCGCTGCCGGGTACGGTTAAGATCAGCTCCTTTTGCAGCTCCCCGACAAAGGCCACATCGTCTTCAATGGGTGTTTTGGGAAAAAGATAGAATGCGCCGGGTGGTGGTTCGAATTCATAGCCGGCATCGGCCAAACCTTCGCAGAGCATATCCCGCTTGCGTCGGTAAACGTTAATGTCCACACTCAATCCCTGCAAATCGGCCACCACCCGCTGCATCAACGAAGGCGCGTTGACAAATCCCAGGATGCGAATGGTCAGGGCCATGGCCGCCATGATATCGGCGTTATGCGTTGCCGCAGGGTGAATGGCAGCAAACCCGATGCGCTCACCGGGAATGGAAAGGTCTTTGGAATAGGAGTTGGCGATGATGCTCTGCGCATAGGCTTTGAATATGCTCGGCACGACATGGCCGTCGTACACAATTTTGCGATACGGTTCATCGGACAATAGATAGATGGTCCGATTCAACGCTGTGCTTTTTGCCGCGAGCAGCTCACCCAAGGCCGCCAGGCTTGCTTGGGAATAGATCTGGCCGGTGGGGTTGTTGGGTGAATTAATTAAAACCGCTTTGGTTTTGGCCGATATGGCACCGGCAATGGCGTCCAAATCCAGTGTAAAGTCGGAATTGCAGGCAACTGTGCGCAATTGACCCCCATGGTTGTCCACATAAAAGCGATACTCCACAAAGCAAGGCGTCGGCACAATGACTTCATCACCCGGATCGAGCAAGGCTTTGAGCATCACATTAAGCGCGCCGGCCGCGCCACAGGTCATAATCACGTCCTTGGCCTGTGTGACCACCCCTTGTTCCTGAGAAATGTAAGCGGCCACCGATTCGCAAACCGCCGGATGACCGGGCTGGGGCATGTAACAGTGGCTCCCCGGCCCGCAGGTGGAAACCGTGTCCAGCAAAGCCCGGCCGAAAGCATCCGGAGGGGGCAGGTTGGGATTGCCCAAGCTGAAGTCAAACACGTTCCGGGCGCCATGCTCGGCCTTCAAGCGCGCCCCTTCTTCAAACATCTTGCGGATCCAGGAGGACTGTTGCATGACGGACCGAACTTTTTGAGCGATGGTCATATCAAGAATCTCCTTACAGCAAAAGAAAGGCAACCACAAACCGGAAACCCATGCGCGTTATACCGATTCCACTGATTTAACGCCCGGCACCTCTTGCTTGATAATGCGTTCGATGCCGTTCTTCAGGGTCATCTGAGACATGGGGCATCCGGAGCAAGCCCCTTGCAGGCGCACTTGGACAACGCCCTCATCCGAAACGCCCACCAACTCAACGTCGCCGCCATCTGCTTTGAGCATGGGACGGATTTTTTCAATGGCTGCTTGCACGGATTCCTTCATAATCAACTCCTATCGCATGGGTTCTTACAAACAAATTTCAGATGGCGGGGTTTGCTGTTGGGTATGAAAACGGCGCCTAAACTGATCAAATTGTCTTTCTATTATAGCCACCCGCATCTGTTTGACAAGGTTCAAATAAAAATGCAGGTTGTGAATGGTATTGAGCCGATGCGCCAAAATCTCTTTGGCCTGGTAAAGGTGGCGCAAATAGGCCCGGCTGTAATGGCGGCAAGTATAACACGCGCACGCTGCATCAACGGGTCCGGTGGCATCCTTGTGAACCGAGTTGTTGATATTGAGGGTTCCCGATGCCGTAAAAAGCTGTCCGTTGCGGGCATTGCGGGTGGGCATAACGCAATCGAACATGTCTGCGCCCATGGCCACCATCTCCACCAGATCGGCCGGCGTACCCACACCCATGACATAGCGGGGTGACGCCTCGGGCAGCAAGGCAAGCGTGTGGGCGGCCATTTCATACATCAGCGCCTTGGGTTCGCCCACGCTGAGTCCGCCAATGGCATAACCGGGAAAATCCAGCGCCACAATCTCTTGGGCGGAGCGGGTCCTCAGATCACTGTACATACCGCCTTGCACGATGCCAAAGAGGCTGTTGTTGCTCCCCAGATTGCGCCACACCCGCTTGCACCGCTGTGCCCAACGAGTGGTCAGTGATAGGGCCGCTTCGGTGGCCTCATGATCAGCCGGATGGGCGATGCATTGGTCCAGGCACATGAGGATGTCACTATTGAGGGCCAATTGCACTTCCACCGATTTTTCCGGTGTGAGCAGGTGGCGGGCGCCGCCGTCAATATGGGATTGAAAGGTATAGCCTTGCTCTGTGATCCGGGACAATTTGGCCAGCGAAAAAACCTGAAATCCACCACTATCCGTTAAAATGGGGCCCTGCCAGTGCATAAAATCGTGCAGGCCACCGAATTTTGCAATAATCTGTGTTCCTGGACGCAAATACAGGTGATAGGTGTTGCCCAAGATAATCTGAGCGCCCAGAGCATCCAGCTCCTCGGGGGTAACCGCCTTGACCGTGGCCTGTGTGCCTACGGGCATGAAGATGGGCGTTTTGATTTGACCGTGACCGGTATTTAGAACGCCTGCTCTGGCCGATGTGGCATCACATTTTTTTTCTAACTCAAAAACGCCCATAGTATTAAGTTTTAGGTTTTAGGTTTTAAGTTAAGGATGGAACCGATTTATTTTTTTAGTGATCTTATCAATCCGTGCAACATTTTGGACAGGGATTTTAGTTCTGCTATCAGCTCATTTGCTTGTTTTGCCGGCAAAATTGAACCGATTTCGGCTGCAATATCTATTTGGGTTCGGAGTTCGGCTGCCGATCCCTTCGCAATGTGCAAGTGTCTGATATAGTCTGCAGTAGAGCCCCTTTCTGCCCCTTCTGCTATGTTGCTGGCGATTGAAACCGCAGCTCTGGTCATCTGATCTTTTAAGCCAAAGTCTCTGCAATCTTTCAATAAACGATATAATAGAACAGCAAGATCTCTTGCGCGCTGCCATACTTCTAAATTTTCAAATGATCCATATGCCATGTATCGTCCCGTTTATTTAAATTGGTAGAATACCACCACTTAAAACATAAAACCTAAAACTTAAAACTATGATTTCATGAAATGGACCCATTTCATGAAATCATCATCGCATCCCCATAACTATAGAACCGATATTTTTTCCTAACGGCTTCGGCATATGCAGACAATACCCTTTCCCGCCCAGCGAATGCGGATACCAACATGAGCAGGGTGGAGTGCGGCAGATGGAAATTGGTGATCATGCCGTCTACGGTTTTAAACCGATAGCCCGGGTAGATGAACAGGTCGCACATGCCGCGCTGGGCTTTAATTCGTCCGTTTTCAGCGGTGCAATGCTCCAAGGTGCGTACACAGGTGGTGCCCACAGCGACTACGCGCTTGCCTTGATTTTTCGCACAACGAACCGCACTGGCCACATCCTCGCCCAAACTGAACCCCTCTGCGTGCATTTGGTGCTCGCGAATATCAGCCACCCGCACCGGCACAAAGGTCCCATAGCCCACATGCAAGGTCAAACAAACCACCACAACACCCTTTGCCTTCAATTGATGCAACAGTTCCGGTGTAAAATGCAATCCGGCGGTGGGTGCAGCGATGGCACCTTTTTCCCGGGCATAAACGGTTTGGTAGGTATTGCGGTCCCGGGGGGCATCGTCACGATGGATATAGGGCGGCAACGGCACATGACCGATCGTCTCCAGGGCCTGATCCAATGGCATGGCGTTGCTAAAGGAGAGCATACAAGTGGCTGGATTGACGCTCTTCACCCGGGCTTCCAAACCCCGGCCAAACAACATGCGGCTTCCCGGTTTGGGGCGTTTGGAGGCCCGCACCATGCACTCGAACAGGTTGCGCTGCGCCCCTTGTGCATAATCGAGGATCAACACCTCGACTTTGCCGCCGCTCGCTTTTCGGCCCAGCAACCTGCCGTTGACCACCCGCGTGTTGTTAAGCACCAGAACATCGCCGGGATCTAAAATTTCCAGGATGTCGCTAAAACGGCGGTGATCGATTCGACCCGATCTCCGTTCGAGGCAGAGCAGCCGCGATTGATCCCGCCGGGTCATGGGCTCCTGGGCGATCAATGATTCAGGTAAATGGTAATCGTAATCGGTCAAAAAATACATGCGATCTTTTTTTTCTTGATTCCGCTTTTAACCACCTGTGGGAGCGGCGTCTCGCTGCGACGGTGTGCCTATGCTGTCCTGCCGCGGCGAGACGCCGCTCCCACCCATCAGGGCCGGCCCAAATAAACGAGAAACAACCCGAACACCATCAGCACTGCCGCAATCTTGCGCAGGTCGTTATCAGGGGTATGCGCTATCTTTTGCAGCCAGGTTTTCATTTTGTCCGGCCAAGCAAAATAGGGCAGCCCTTCAATGACCATCACCATGCCGATCACACATAAAAAATAGCGCATTGCCTCCCCTCCAACTGGATCGATCCGAACCATCTCCGGAACCCACCTGGTACACCATCGCTGTTAACTTTACAAGGTAGGGATCCATGAATGAAAGTTCTTGACGGCCATGCCGGCTTGGTGTTGAATGCCAGCTAATAAAAGTTTTAAGTTTTAGGTTTTAGGTTGATGTATTCTTCCGATTGTATTGACAAAAAACTACCGGCAGCTATGACCCAAAAAGGACTTGCCCTTCATCTCATTTGACAATTTGTTTCATTCAATCGACCCGATCCTTCACCTAAAGCCTAAAACTTATAACCAACTGGTCAGTTATATGAATCCATAGGGCATGCTTATCCCTTACCCTCAATTTTAAACTCAAAGGTAATTATGCAATTCGAACCTGTGATCGGCATGGAAGTTCACGCCCAGCTTAAAACCGCCACCAAGATCTTTTGCGGTTGCTCCACCGAATTCGGCGCGCCGCCCAACACCCATACATGTCCCGTTTGCCTGTGCATGCCCGGCGTGTTGCCGGTGTTAAACAAAAAGGTGGTGGAATATACTTTGCGCATGGCGCTGGCCACCCATTGCACCATCCCCGAACAGAGCCGCTTTGCGCGCAAGAACTACTTCTACCCGGATCTGCCCAAAGGATATCAGATCTCCCAATACGAGCTGCCCATTGCCATCAACGGCCATGTGAATATCGACTTGAACGGGGACACCCGGCGCATCGGCCTGACGCGCATTCACATGGAAGAGGACGCCGGCAAGCTGATCCACGATGATGCCCGACCCATCAGTTTGGTGGACCTTAATCGCACGGGCACGCCGCTGATGGAGATCGTCAGCGAACCGGATCTGCGTTCCGCCGAAGAGGCGGGTGCTTATTTGCGTATGCTGCGCACCATCATCCGCTGGATCGGCGTGGGTGACGGCAACATGGAGGAGGGCAGCTTCCGCTGCGATGCCAACGTTTCCATCCGCCCCCAAGGCAGCGGCGCCTTCGGCATCCGTACAGAGATTAAAAACCTCAATTCGTTTAAAAATGTGGAAAAAGCCATCCAATACGAAATTGCCCGCCAGACCGACGTCCTATTGGAGGGCGGCGAGGTGGTGCAAGAGACCCGGCTGTGGGATCCTGCCCAGGGGGTGACGATTTCCATGCGCAGCAAAGAAGAAGCGCATGACTACCGCTATTTTCCCGATCCGGACTTATTGCCGCTGGTCATCCATCGAGAGTGGGTGGATGCAGTCAGAAACAGCCTGCCCGAATTGCCCGATGCCCGCAGCGCCCGGTTTATTGCCGATTATCAGCTGACCGCTTACGATGCCGGCGTGCTCACGGCCAGCCGGGAGTTGGCCGACTATTTTGAATCCTGCGTTGAACACGTTAAACAACCCAAACCAGCCGCCAACTGGATCATGGGGCCCTTGTTGGGTCTGCTCAAGGCCGAGGGCAAAACCATCGAACAATCGCCCATTTCGGCACAAAATCTGTCCGGCCTGATCAAACAGATTGAAGCGGACGTGATCTCCGGCAAGATCGCCAAAACCGTGTTCGAGGAGATGGCCGCCACCGGCCAGCCGGCCGGACCGATCATTGCTCAAAAAGGCCTCTCCCAGGTCTCGGACACAAAGGCCCTGGAGAGCGCTATCGATGCGGTCATCACCGCCAGCCCTGATGAGGTGGCGCGGTTTAGGGCCGGGAATAAGAAACTGATGGGATTTTTCGTCGGTCAGGTGATGAAGGCCACCCAGGGCAAGGCCAATCCGAAAATGGTCAATGCAATATTGGGCAAGAAACTGAACCCCTAATCCGGAGGAAAATACTCGATAACGTCATTTTCCCGGTTGTTGAAGGGAAAAATCGTCACCGGGTTTGAGATGGCGATCTCTTTTTCCGAGATAAATTTTAATTGGGGCAGTTTCCAGACGGCATACCATATACCCATCCGGTTGCCGTGGTCATCCAGAATATAAGCCCCGTTGGGATCCACATTATATTCAGCCCCGCTTTGCATCATCATACGCCCCATCCAGACCCGCAGCTGCTTCTCATCCAAATCCACAGGGTGCCAGTGAGGGGAAGTCAGGGTATAACCTTTTTGAACACCCACAAGGGCCGTGGGTTTATACGCACTGCCGCTGAAATAATAACGATAATCGTTTAACACCCGAAACTTTTCAAAGGCGTCGGTCACCTTTGCGGAGCGTTGAAAGTGATAGGCGCCCGCCGTGCAAGCGGCCAGCGCAAAAATACCCCCACAAAACAACGCCCAGAGCCCAATAGATGTTGCCCTCCTGCTTTGCGCCATGGCTTTCACCTCCTTTGACATTGAATAAAGCCTGCCACCCATATGGGTGCAGCAACGCCTTAAAGTGGAAATTAAGCAGCGCATCTTAAATGTAAAGCGGTAAGTGGGCATCGGCAAAAAGCGTTTGAAACTCCGATCCAAAATCGGAAACCGCGCTATTGCTCTTTTCTTGGGGCCGCCTCCAACTTAAAGACCGCCAAATAGCTTCGGCCTTTGCCCAACACATTTCTTGTTTTTTGCACCACCGCCGCCACGAGCTCCGGCCGGCCGTCGCCGTCCATATCGGCCGTGGTAAAATCACCGATATACTTGGATATGGAGCTGGAGCGCCAAATGGGGGCAAACCCCAGCTGATCCCATTTGAGCACCTGCAGCTGTCCGCTTTTAAAACTTCTGGTGTGGGAGAACACGCCGGCGCGATTTTCGTTTTTAACCGTCACGGCCTCCTGAACCCCGTCCCCCTCCAGATCCAGCAAATGCACCCGTGACGGCAGAAAAAAATAGCTCTTCTCCTTGGGCGCATCCTTGGATTTTATATTCAGGGCAACGGGCGTGCCGCCGTAATCATCGACGCTGCTCCACTCCTCTTTGCCCCTGGAATCCAACAACCGCAGATTGCCGCCGGGGCTGAAATCCACAATGTCGGGCTGTCCGACGGTGCGAACGCTCCCCTGGGCAAAACCATACACATTGCGGCCGCGGTGCAAGTTCAATTTTTGAACACCTTCATAGGTGCCGGCGGAAAATCCGATTTCAAAAATGCTGTCGGAAAATCGCTCGTCAAGCCCCTGGCGCTGGCCCACCAACACGCGGCCGCGCTCCGCCAGATCCACGCTGCGAAAATACCAGCGCAGCTGCTCCGCAATGCGCTGAAGCTGTTTGCCGTCCCACTCCAGGACATAGGAGTATACCCGTTCGTTAACCGCATCGAAATGGGTGACGAAAATTTCATCCCGACCATTGCGGTTCAGATCGGCGGCATCCACCCCGACATTGCCGGCACCGGCACGGTGTTCAATCAATTTGACGAGTTTGCCCCGGTCCTCGCGATAGACCAACACCGCCAAGGCGTCGACACAGATCAACTCCGGCCTGCCGTCGCCATCCACATCACCGGCCGTCACGCCGCGAATCTGGCGATCGATGCGCGCCGTGCGCATCAGCAGACCGGCCTTCAGGGCCGGGCTGCTCCCGGAATCGAATCCCACAAACTCCCTGTGGCCCTGACCCGCAGGCGGCAACAATTTTTCAGGATGCTGGTGGATATCCTCCGCCTGATCGGACGAATCGGTTATCGGCAGCGGCTCGACCGTGGCCGGGTCTTCAACGGTTGATCCAGGGCGGCCTAACAGTTGGGTCTTGATCCGGGCCGCCAACTCGTCGATATGGGAAATCACATCACCTTGGGCCTTTCCGGCTTTGCCGAAGTTCAGGACCACTTTTCCATTCACCGTCTCAAGCATGCGGGCATCCGTACTGACGCTGTCGCCCAACAGGGTCAGGCTCTCCAGCAGCACATAGTCGGCCCCCGATTGCCGGGCCAGCGCCACGGCGGCGTCATCCGACGGCAGCGCCGTTTGCGCCGGATCGGCGCGCATGACCGCCAGCTGGTCCGCATGGGCCAATCGACTGGCCAGCATGTCCACCACCCCTGCCCGAAGGAACTCCATCTCCTGGACCGCCTGGATCGCCGGCGGAAGGATCAGGATCTTGGGTACCTCGGCACCGTTCTGGGCATAGACCGGCCGCCACAGCACCCATCCAACAAGGACCGCCTGCAAGGCGATCATCTTAAAACCCCTATGTATTTTCAAAATCTTCAAAGCCTCCTGTCATCTGTCGGCAATCGATGCACCCGCCCTCAATAACACTTCAGGGCAATTTTGAAAAGCGGGATGTTATCAGCCACATCCGCGACCCGCACTAGAACCAATCCTTCCATGGCGCTCAACTCAAAAAAAAAGACCCGTCCGGAAGGACGGGTCTTTTTGGATCAAACAATTAAGCGCTACGGCTTAAGTTTTAGAAACTAACTTGCATGCGTGCACCCAATCCCGTAATTGCGGATGTATCAATGTCGCCTGCGCCGGATACATTGGTGCCCACATCAGCATCGATGTAGTTGTAAGCCAGTGCAAGGTGGCAATTGGGAACCAGCGTATACTGGACACCGATGTTGAAATCAATGGCATTGTCGAAATAGAGCACCAAATCATCCTCCACACCGGTCAGATAATGCAGTGCGCCGTACACGGTCAGATCGGGCATGGGGGCAAAGATGACAAATACGCCAGCGCCCATGGCACCAGCTCCGGTGTCTTTGGGATCGAAAACATCGCCGGCACCGATCATAGCAAAGTCGGTGTTAAAGGGGCCGAAGTCAGAGTAATAGGTGCTTCCGAAATTAGCGCCGGGGAAACGGCAGGTTTTCACTTCATCGGCTTTATTGGTGCCATCTGAGTAGATCAGGTGGGCGCCCAGGGTCAGGGCATCGCTCATCTTCATGGTGCCTTGAGCGACCCACTGGGTGCCGACATAATCGACCTCAGCGCCTGACACGCCGGTATCGCCGCCAAACATGTTCAACTCGGTAAAGACGTTGACCGGACCGATGGCGAAGGTGGCCATGACACCCATCATGGTGGGCTCACTGGTCGCTTGGGTGGCTGATCTGCTGACGCCATCACTGCGCATGGCGTAAAATACGTTGATCCCCAGCATGTCGTTTTTAAAACCCAGATCGATGATGTAATCGTCGACGTCTTCAGCACCTTCTTCGTCGTTGGTAAAAGTCAGAGGGCCGTCGATGGTTTGGGTTCTTTCCGTCTCTTTAACCATACCCAGTCTGATCGTCACGGGGGTCTTGATGGCTACTTGAAGACCGGTGGCATTGTTGTCATAGGCAAAGTTGTTGCCCAGTCCGAAATGCTGCTGACCGGCTTTTACATTCACGATACCCTTGGTCACGTCGAGATAAGCGCGGTCCACCTGAAACTGGTCGTTGGTGCCGGCTGTCGGGCGAACGCCACCATTCAAGCCGCCGGTGCCCCATGTGGTCTCGGAAAAGTCCGTCCGCAACACGGCTTTGACGCCATCGGCCGGGGTGATGACGGTCTGCACTCTGAAGCGTTGGTCCCAGTATTGCAGATGGTCGGCATCGTTAGCGTCTACACCGCCGTCCGTCAAAAGGCCGTCGATACCGAGGTCGGTGACATTGTTAAAGTCAAAGGCCCGCACGCGCATCGCGCCGGACATGGAGAGGCGCTCTTCCGCCGTTGCCGCGACCGGAATAACCAGGCCGAGTACTAGTACAACTACCAATAATTTTTTCATCTGTTGTCCTCCTAAACAGAAAGTTGAATTTGGGAATCGCCAAACCCCCAAAAAAAAGCCAAACCTAACCGATCATCTTTCCAAAAAATGTGTCGACCATTTCCCTGCAACGCTGTGCAACATAAGGTGACTTCGCTCCAAATGGAATCATCGCCTCACTTCAGAATTTGGTGGATGACCTGTTAAATTCGGCAACCTTAAAGATTAGGGCTGTTTTAACAAGTGGTTCCTCCATTGTCAAGCGAATAACGCAAAGGCCAAAATCCTCTATTTTTGTTTATATTCGATATGTTGTACCATTATTTCAAATTACGCGCTTAAAGGCCTTTTCCAGCGCTTTTAGCGTGTATTGAATCCAGGTGGGGCGGCCGTGGGGGCAGTGGGCCGGATTTTGGCATTGGTCCAGCCGGGTCAACATCTGCCGGACCTGATCAATGCTGAGTTTGTGGCGCGCCCTTACGGCGTTGTGGCACGCCATGACCTTGCGACAGGCGTCCAGTACGGGGTCCAGGCCCTGGGAAAGGCCCAGTTCCACGGCCCGTTCGGCAATCTGCGTCACCACTTTGGCGATGGCGTGGTCATCCAAAAAGGTGGGCACGGCTTTAACGGCAAAAGTGGCGCCGCCAAAGGGTTCAATCTCGAGGCCCATGGCGTTCAGTTCAGGAATCAGGGTCGCCAGGGCATCGGCCTCGGCAAATCCCAGCTCCACGGTTTCAGGAACGAGCAGGCGTTGGGCGGTGATCCGGTTGTCCCGCGCTGAGAGCTGCTCGTAAACGATGCGTTCATGGGCGGCATGCTGGTCGATGAGGATCAACGCCTGCTCGGATTGGCACAGGATATAAGTGCCATGGAACTGGCCGATGACGGTCAGGTCGACAAATCGGCCGGCGTCCCAGAGGGTTTGCTGCTGCCCCATGGCGGAAGGGCTCGCCGGTGCGGGTGCAGGCGGTGTGGCCGGCGTCCGGCGCGGCCTGGCCTGCGGCCCCGGCGGTGACCCGGGGGCAGGGGCCGCCGGACCATGGTATGTAAATTCGTCAGCGCCTGCCGCCTGATGCGGGCCGGGCCGCTTCTGGATCGTATAGGGCACAGGGGCTTCAGCCACCTTTTCGGGTGGGGCCGGGTATGTCGCGTTGCCCCCCCACAGCCGGCGCTCGTCCCGGGCCAGGGCCTGGGCCACCCCGTCGCGCAGCAGATCGTGCACGAGACGCTGATCCACAAAACGTATCTCGTGTTTGGTGGGGTGCACATTGACATCGACCTGGTCAAAAGGCAGCTCCAAAAAAACCACCGCCAGGGGAAACTGACCTTTCATCAAACGACCGGCATACCCTTCCAGCAAGGCGTGCCGGACCACCCGGTCGCGCACCCGGCGACCGTTGACGTACAAATAGATCCCCCGGGAGGTACTGCGCGATAAGCGCGAAGGCGCCAAATGGCCGCGGATCTTCAATTCGCCGGCCGCCAGGTTCAGGTGAACCATCTCGGCGGGCGCCGCCTGACCCAGCACATCCGCCACCCGCTGGGCGCTGTGGGCCACTGCCGGCCACTGGTGCACCTGCTTGGCGTTGTGGGTGAGCTTAAAATGCACCCGGGGCCACCCCAGGGCCATGCCGGCGACGGTATCGGCGATGTGCCCCATCTCGGTGGGGATGGTTTTTAAAAACTTGCGCCGGGCCGGGGTGTTGTAAAACAACCGGGCCACACTGACCAGGGTG
>JBNLFN010000140.1:0-34874 GCA_050305555.1 Desulfobacteraceae bacterium
TGAGCAGATTGCGCGTCACGGAGATTTTGCCGCCCAGACCCTCCAACAGGAAGAGCACATCGGGAAATTGTTCGCGGACTTTGGCGATGATATACTGCCAGGCCACCTCAGGGACCATGTAGCCGGCATCGCAGCGAAAGCCGTCGACGCCCCGGCGGCACCACGTCAGAAAAACCTCCGCCATATAGGTCCACATGGGTTTATGGCTGTAGTCCAGGCGGGTCAGATCTTCCCACACCACCCCCCAGGCGCCGGGGTTTTCAATCTCACCTTGATGGTTGCGGACCAACCAGTGGGGATGGGTTTCGTGCAGGTTGGCAGCCCAACCGGTGTGGTTGATGGCCAGGTCGAGCAGCAGTTTGCCGCCATGGCTGTGGATAGCGTCCACCAGTTCGATGAATTGCTCCAAGGGGGTGGCTGTGGGATCAAATACGGCCAGGGCCGGATCAATACCGGTAAAATCCAGAGCGGCGTAGGGGCTGCCGTAGCGCCCCATGCGGCCATAGGTGGTGGGTGTCGGATTGATGGGCAGCAGTTGAATGATACGACAACCCAGCCGGTTGATGATAAAATCGACCTCTGCGATGAGATCGCGGAAGGTTCCCGAAGGTGGAATGACGGTATATTTCTCAGCGTCCAGCGTTTTTACGGCATCACTGTGGGGAATCCGGGCGGCATGGGCCTGATGCTTGAAAGGGCCGAACTGGCGTACGAAAGCGTTATAGATGATGTTGGCACAAACCGTATCGGCCGGCTCGACATTGATGGCCACGTTGGCACCCTGGGGCCAGAGCGGTTCGGTGTGACCGTCGGCAAGGAACAGGCATTTGGCCTCAAAATGTCCCACCTGGGTCAATCCCAGGCGCGCCTCGAATTCTCCTTCAGCCGTAGGTTGCATGGGAATATCAAACCAATCCCGGCTCAGTCGCGGCGCGTTGTGTTCCACCTGGCGAATGATCTCGCGACGGGCGATGTCGGCATGCCCCAAATTGGTACGCACATAAGCCCTGCCCGGCACAGGCGGACTGACCCGCAAAGTGAAAAGCGCGACATCGCCGCAGAAGTGAAGCAGATGCCGGCCAGGGTCAGGTAACTGTTCAATATGGCAGTGATCCGGCGGTTTCATTATATCCTTTGCGATGCATACAGGGGTTGCACGCTTCGATCATCCCTTTGCAGTTATCCCGCTTGTGGGTCCAAAGCGCAATTGTAACGGCTATCCGTTGTCCATACCGAAAAAATTGGTGATCAACATATTGAGGTAGCGGCGCAATACCGTATAGGAGAAGTGGCGTTTGGCAACTGCATAGTTGTGGCCTACCATCTGTTGTCGGCGATCCTCTGATTCTATCACCTCGCGGACTTGATTGACATTCTTTTCAGTTAGAAAACCGTCCATCACGATCAGGTCGAATCCTTTGGGTTCGATATCGCGTACAAAAATGGCGTAACGGTTGATCAGCAGGGGCTTGTTGAAGTAAATGGCTTCCAGAAAGGCATTGCCGAAGCCTTCGTAGAGGCTGGGATAGGTGATAAAATCGGCGTGGGGGTAGATGTCCCACAGTGAGTAATCCCAATTGCCCCTGCCGCTCTCTTTGAGCGGATCGGCCACATCCATATCCACGAGTATCAGGTCGACGCCTTGATCTTTGGCCTGGCCTGACAGCCAATCGGCATATTCAAACCCTTCGTCACCCGCGGAATGCGATATCACCAGCTTATAACGTGAATCCTTTAAATCCTGAACCAGACTGATGGCGTGCTCGATGCCCTTGCGCTGAACGATGCGTGTGGGCTGCAATATGATCTTTTCATCTTCAGACAGGCCGATACGGCTGCGAAAGGCTCTGGATGCGGTGATATCAATTTGGGGCGGGTTGTCGAAATCCAGTACGTTGGGAATGATCGTTGAAGAAATACCCGTGCGCAAGGCCAGCTCTTCCTGGGCCGCCGAATTGATCACCACGTGCTCTATGTTGCTGAGCTTGGGAGGAAAGGCCATGCGCAGGTAGTCATCCACGGCATTGATGGCAAAGCGCGTGCGTTCCCAGTAAAAATCATGGTGATGGGCAATGGTGGGGATCTGCTGCTCCACGATAATTTCGGTTAAGGCGACCCCTAAAGGGATGTGCAGGGGAATGGTGAGAGCGTTTTCCACCACCAGGATGTCGATGCGGTATTGCTCCACAAAATCTTCAATGGCCAGTTTGAGCAGGGTTTTGAGGGTCTGGATCGCTGTGGTGACATGGGTGCTGCGGCCCCGGTGGCCGAAGATGTGCCGGTTGATCCACTGGTTCTTCTCGTGTTTGAAATGGGCTTCAGGTACCAGCATACTGCCCCGGCCGTCGCGGTCCAGTTCGCCGGCCAGCCAAAAACAGCGATGCCCGGCGGACGTGAACACCTGGGCCCATTTGCTGGCCTCCATGGTCACGCCGTCGGTCCCGGAAAATCGGGTGGATATGAAACCGATGTTTTTAGGCATGCTTGATCTTTTGCTGCAATAGATGGTGATTTATTAAAATTAGCAGAAACCGGCACAACCGGCAATTGGAATTGTTAAGGGCGCGGTTGGCCAGTGAATTTCTAAAAGCCCTCGCCGAATGGATGGCTATTCATTGCGAAATTTATTTAATTTTGCATCGTAGCCGTCAAACCCAACAATATGCTGCATCCGGGTAAAATCAAGAAGGCCGGCAACCGGAATTTGATCCGTATTGACATCCCGCCCTGAATTTGGAATAGTCGTCGAACACCCAAACCCGTTCTTACCTTTTGCCACGGGCAAACCAGAAAAAACAAGTTTCATCGTTCTGTTTCGGTCAAATCCGTTGATGCATTGACCGGCTGTTGAGAAACACAACATCGCTATCCACCATTGATATCATCGAACGATCCAATGGATCATTTTTTAATTTGAGGGAGGGATGATGATGAGTACGGTTTAGTTGTCGGCTAAGGAAGTCAATGATCTAAAGCGCATGTGCAACGATCCGTTTCTGGAATTGGGCATGACCTTGCGCCCCAAGCATCTGGAGTGTTTTAAACCAAAAATTGCCACAAGCTATATGAATATCATTATTTTATTTGAAAAGCATGAAGATGCCGTAAAATGGAACAACCTGCATGAAACACGAATCCGAAAAAGTGGACACTTGACCACCGTCACTTTATCTGTCCTTGTATACATGCTTGGCGGAGGTGCTATACGAAGCATTGCTACTGGAGCAACCGCAGGTATATTTAAAGATGAGGTGCAGGCGAAGATCTGGTACCCTAAAATGTACAAGGGATGGGTGTTGACCCGTCACTTTACTTTCAGATATGAACAGTTTCCCCATCAGAATTTTTGTATGAAGTGGAATGATATTATCAAAGATGAGACCGGTAAAGAAAAAGAGCGCCATGAACACGGTCAAAGTCATTGCCAAGTAGGAGGAATGTTTGGCATACCTGAGAAATTGGTTCGCGATCTGATTACTAAACAACCGAAATTTACTACGATGAGGTTTAAATAGGAAAAATTCTATCGATGACCATAGCCGACAAAACAAATTCTCATAAGACACCTGTCAGGCGACTTTTTGAGCTTACCCTGATAATCGTTGTCGTAGCGTATGTGGTCCCATCGATTAAAGACGCTCTTTTTCCAGATCAGATGACGCAACTGGAGAAAATGTTGCGTAGGTCAGTCTTTGCCGGCTGCAGTTTTAAAGTTGAACGTCGTGACCGTCTAACCCTAATAGCCACCGTTGAATTCCCTGGTCGAGCCCCCATTACAACCCAAATCTACCGGGACGTTGTTCATGAATTGAAGCCATCCGATGGCAAACGAATCTTTTTTGCCCACTCCATCAATGATAATGCTGATGGCGTAACCTACCTGACCCGCACTCTAATTGAGGCTGACAAAGATCTAAAACATGTTCGGCGCCTAGAAGTCAGTGTCTGCGGCAGGATCAAAAATCAAACCGGCCAAGTCAGTTATAAGGACCATGAACCCATCTATGAGTGCGACGGTCCCATCCGGAAGGCCGTTTGCCTGGCTGCTGAATGACCGTTAGCCGGCTCTATATCGTGTACAGCACCACCAGACACCGGGTCTCTTCATTGGAGATGCTCTTTAATTTGTGGGGCACGTCTGAGTTGAAGTGGATGGACTCGCCGGGTTTGAGCACGCGCGTCTTTGAACCCAAGGTGAATTCCAGATCGCCCGCCATCACATAGATAAACTCTTCGCCTTCGTGTTTGTAGGCGACGGGTTTGTGGGCCAGGTGGGGTTCGATGGTCACCATGAAGGCGCGCAGGTGGCTCTCTTCGGCTTCGGGGGTTAAGGTGGTGTAGCTATAATTGCGGGTGCGCTGCTGAAGGGCTTGGGCGCGGCGGTCGCGGATTGCCGTCTGCTCTTCTTTGCTTAAAAAGGTGCCGGGATCGACTTTCATGGTTTGGGCCATGCGCATGATAAAGGCCACGGGGGGCGAAAGTTGATCGGACTCGACCTGGTCGATGAAATCCGGTGTCTGACCGGTCTTATGGGCCATCTCTTCCACCGACCAATCTCTGGCCTCGCGCAATTGCCGCACCACAGCACCGAATCCACCCTTGGGTAAGGTGCGCGCTTCGCCGATATAGCAAGCTGCATCGGCCAGGCGCCTGAGGGCCATTTGCTGGGTTTGCTGGATAAGCAGCGGCAAAAAGGTATTGGCGTCTGCGACGATGCCCATATCCGCCAGGTGAAAAATGGGGGCGGCGGGATCGCGGTTGATGGCCACGATGGTGTCTGCTTCCATAATGCCCGCAGTGTATTGAATGGCTCCTGATGTGCCTACAGACAATAAAAGCCTGGGCCGCACGGTTTTGCCGGTTTGGCCGATGAGGCGTTCTTCCGCCACCCAATGGTGCAGTATGGGCGGACGGGTGGCGCCCACCTCCGCGCCCATGGCGGCGGCCAGTTCGCGGATGAGGCCAAAACCACGCATATCGCCCATACCGGCACCGCCGACCACTACGGTTTGGGCATCTTCAAGACGCCGGGTGGACACCGGTTCCATGCGACGCCGGGTAAGCTGCAGGCCATCGGGAATCGTTACCTGCTCGGGAACAAGGGTCTCAACCCGGCCTTGGGCCTGCGGGTCGCTTTGGATCTCTACCCCGTGGGGTTGAACAGTGACAAATGCCGTATGCCAGCCTTCAGCCAAGGTAATGTCCGCCAGTATTTGACCGCCCCAGGCCGGACAGCGGCCGACCACCCGGCCGGCCTTAAGAAGCAAGGTGTCACAATCGGCGATTAACCCGGTTTGGCAGCGCTGGGCGCAAAAAGCAGCCGTCTCGCGGCCAAAATCGTTCAGGGCCATCAACACCAGCCAGGGGGTTTTGGCTTTTACCTGCTCTTCCAGTACGCGGGCGTAGATATCGGTTCGCGGCACCGCCAAGGCCTCATGCTCAATACAGTATACGGTCTTGGCACCATAGGCCACGGCCTGCTCGGCGGCGTCCGCCAGGGTCATGCAGGGGGCACCATCAATCTGCGACCTGTCCGGTTTGCCGGGATCCGATGCGCCCATCAGCACCATGGTTATCATGGCATCCGCTGCTTCGGCCACAGGCATGGCTTTGGCCATGACCTTCAGACTCGCTTGCCAAAGGCGCTCGGTACGCAGGTCGCCCAATATCCAAATTGCTTTTGGAACTGCCATATGCTTGCCTGTCTTTAGTTCTTGTGGGAGCGGCAAGACGCCGCTCCCACAAGAAGGGATCAATCATTCTAGCGCGCCCGTTTGGGTGAGCTGCGCGATGAGCGCCGCCACCTGCGCCTGGGGTTCACCTTCAAGCATGTCACATGTGCGCTTGCGCTTAATTTTTTCCAAAGCCGCTACGCGGGTGGGAGACCCGCTCAGCCCAACGCTTTCAGGTTTCAAATCCAACTGCGAAAGGGACCATTGCTCGATGTTCGGCGCTGCATAGACCTGGGAGATGCCCACCAATCCCACCGGTCTTGGCGCATAGGCACGCGGATCAATTGTGGCCGCCATTGGGGATTTCACCCGCCAGCGTTCTTCCCATTCATCCATGGTGCGCTCGATATCCCAGCCCTCACTGTGGCATGTAAGGGTTTTTAAACCGCTCAAGAAAGAGATGTCTAAACGTGCCGCTGTTTGAGGGCTCACCTGGCCGGTGTCGCTATCGGCGGTGCGGGTGCCGAACAAAAGCAGGTCGAAGGCCCCGATTTTTTCAATGGCCGTGGCCAGTACTTTCGAGGTGACCAGGGTGTCGGATTCAGCCAGGGCAGGGTCGCTGATCAGCACCGCGCGATCCGCACCCATGGCTTGGGCTTCGGCCAGCACTTCCATGCTCACCGGCGGCCCCATGGTTAACACCGTAATGGATCCGCCATGCTGCGCTTTGATTTGAAGCGCCGCCTCCAGTGCCGGCCGGTCAAATGGATTGAGTTCGCTATTGTCCGGCGTGCGCTTGGCCACTCCCCCCCGCGCAGCCTTGACCACCGATTTAATGCAAACCATAATATGAACCGTCATATTGACTCCATCACAACAGTGGAAGTTTAGACTTTAGAAGAATGTTACGAAAATCCCATGATTTTCGAGCGGGGCTGTTCGTCCGGAATAAAAAATCGACAGAATTCCTTTGCTAAAAACTTTAAACTAAAAACTTACCAGAATAGAACTCCGCCGCCATCCTGATTCTGATAAGTTTTCCAAGCCTGAAGCTCGAAAACTACCTCCCTTGCAACACCTCTCTTGCGATGACGATGCGGTGTACTTCGGAGGTGCCTTCATATATCCGGGTCACCCGCGCATCGCGATAGTAGCGCTCTACGGCGTAAGCTTTGGAGTACCCATACCCCCCATAGATCTGAACCGCCAGATCGGTGACCTTGCAAGCCGTTTCAGAAGCGAACAGTTTGGCCTGCGCGGCGGCTTGGGTCACGGGCTGTTTTTGATCTTTAAGCCATGCAGCCCGATAGACCATCATGCGGGCCGCATCCACCTGGGTCGCCATATCGGCGATCATCATCTGAATGGCTTGGTGACGTGCCAGCGGGACACCGAATTGCCGGCGTTGGTTCGCGTACGACACGGACGCTTCCAGCGCGGCCTGGGCAATGCCCAGGGCCTGGGCCGCGATGCCCACACGGCCGGTATCCAGCGCGGCCAGTCCGATTTTCAATCCCATGCCGGTTTGGTTCAACAGGTTTTGTCTGGGAACCCGGCAATCATAGAGGCGGATAGAGCTGACCGGATTGGCCCGCATGCCGCAAAGATCTTCAAGGTCACCCACCACAAAACCGGGTGTACCCCGTTCGGCGATGACGACGCTGATGCCTCTGGGGCCGGCTGATGGATCCGTACGGGCAAAGATCAAACAGATGTCGGCAACCCCCCCGTTGGTGACGAAGACTTTGTTGGCATTGATGATCCAGTGATCACCATCTTCCAGTGCCGTGGCGGAGATTCCCCCGGCATCGGAGCCGGCATTGGGCTCCGTCAAACAAAAAGCGCCGATCTTTTCTCCTTTGGCCAGGGCGGGGACCCATCGCTGGTGTTGCGCCGGTGAGCCGAAGGCCAGAATGGGATACAAGGCCACGCTGTTGTGGACGCTCAAACACAAGCCGATGGCGCCGCTCACGCGGGAGATTTCCTCGATGGCAACGGCGTAGCTGCGGCTGTCCAATCCAGCGCCGCCCATCTCAATGGGCGCTTGAATGCCGAAGTAGCCCAGCGGGCCCATCTTTTCCATTACTTCCCAGGGGAACCGCGCTTCCTGATCAATCTGCGCCGCAATGGGGCCCAGCTCCTGCTCGCAAAAGGCGCGAACGCTGCGCCGCAACACGCGGTGTTTTTCATTTAGAAGGGGTTCAACCATAGTTGCTCTTTTTATGGAAGGATGGTTTCAAGCGAAAAAATTCTGTCTATTTCTGAATGTGTCGGCGATTTAAAACAGATATTAAAAGATTAGGTTCTAGTATGATTCGTAATATAAACCCTTCCGGTGCTCAGGATTGTCGAGCCGTTCGTTGATGTCTACCCCGAAAAAATCTGCAAGGGGCTGCAGAATTTCCGGGTTTTGCGATTGGACTTGCCTTGCCACCGACAAGACATGGTCAAAACCTTTGCGGGTCATCTTGCCCAAAGGGCGGCGACAGGGTCCGGACGGCATACCCAACAGCGCCATGAAGGTCTTGATGGCCAGCGGATTGCGGGCGCGGCATTTGACATCACCCAGGGCCGACGTTTCAGTGGTCACCACCGTGACCAGGCTGAAGAGCGGGGCCAGGGCATCTCGTAACGCCTGGGCGCCCGAGCGGTCTTCCGCTTGAAGCAGGTTCACCAATTCGGTCATGGCTTTGGGGGCCACATTGCTGGCCACCGAGATCACGCCGGCGGCATCGATACCGGGGTCGGTCATCATTTCGAACACCATGGCATCGTCGCCGGACATGATGGTAAAATCCGGTCCACAACACTGCCGGGTGCGGCGCATGTTGTCCAAATCGCCAGTGGCCTCTTTTACCGTGCTCACATTGGGGTAGTCGCGGTGCAACAGGGCCAAATCTTCGGGCAGAAGCTGCGCCCCGGTGCGTCCGGGAATCACGTACGGTATGATGTCCATTTGGGGCAGTTTTTCGGCGATGGGCGCCACATACTCGCGCCGGATCTCCAAGGAGCTGGGTCCATTGTAATAAGGGTCGACCAAAAGGACCGCATCCGCGCCGTGCCGGGCCGCATGCTCACAGGCTGCGATGGCTTCCCGGGTATTGTTGCTGCCACCGCCGGCAATGCATATACAGCGGTCTTTTGTCATTGCAGCGACACGGCCCACGACCTCGTTGTGCTCTTTCCAGCCCAATGTGGGGCTTTCGCCAGTGGTGCCCACAGCCAATATGCCGGTGATGTTGTTTTCAATTTGAAAGCGAATTAGCTTTTGCAGCCCCTCCTGATCCACTTGGGTGGCATCAGCAATGTAAGGGGTGACCAATGCGGTATAACAGCCGGGTCTCATATCTACCTCTCTATAATTTACGATCTTGGGTTATGGTTGGGAAGGCTATCGACAGATCACGGATGCCGGCCGATCTTTACCAAACAGGCGCGGGCGCAATGTCCTTGTACAAGGGCGAAAGCCCGGAACCTGACGGTGTCCTTTAATTTGGCTTAAGTGGGCAGTTGTGTTCACAAGAAAACCATCTCCCTGGAATGGTTGGCACGTAATCTGTTGTCTTGTCCTGCCAAATTAAAGAACCGCCTCATGGGTGTCAAGATCAAAATGCAGATGTAAGAACACGAGGCGCACGGATTTGAAAATATGATATCTTTTTATGCAACTGTAGGCTTGACTTTGGTGCACCACCATAATAGCGAGTATAGGTTCAGGCGCATGGCGCCCTATTTTATATTTGGAGGAGTTTTGATCATGTCAGGACCAAAAGCTAAAAATGCCGATGAGTTTATTGCCCAACAACGTGCGGGCATCGCGTCAAACCCGGATTGCAGTAATTCACATTACAACCTGGGTGTGGCCCTGGTGGGCAAACAACAATACGATGAAGCGGAAAAAGCGTTTCTCACGGCCATCGAATGCAGCCCCTCACTGGCCGAAGCCTACGTCCAAATGGGCGGCATTTGTCTGCAACGTAACGATTTGGAGGGGTGCCTGGACTGGAATCAGCGGGCCACCAAGGCCCGGCCGGGATTCTCAGAGGGCTGGGGAAATATCGGCTTTGTGCACCTGCAACGTGGCCAGGTGGACGAGGCCATTAAAGCCCTTGAGAAAGCCACAGTTTTCAATTTTCGATATGTCCAGGCTTTTGCTTCTTTGGGTACGGCCTATCTGATGAAGGGAGATATCGCCAAGAGTATTGAGAACAGCGAAAAGGCTTTGACCCTGGCCCCGGAATTTGCTGTGGCGCACAACAACCTGGGTATTGCCTACCTGGAAAAGGGCGATCCGGAAAAGGCCAAAACCCACATCCGAAAAGCAAAAGCATTGGGGTATGATGTGGCTCCGCAGATTCTGCAAGAGATCGAAGATTAACGATCGAGAATTTAATTTTGAATGCTGATCCCGCAAACCCAAGCTTGCCCCTATTCCAATTCGGTCTATCCCCCGACCACCCCCCCGTGACAACCCAAAGCGAATTGTGGTCAGCGCCTTTGCCGGCTTCAAGACACGCCTTTGGACATTCCCCCAATCATAATGATGCCTTTGATGGGACGTTCACCTATGGGGATTATTTTACGGCAGTTCGCCAATTTCTGGCACAGGACCATTTTGCGCTGCTGTGCCAAGCGGCCGGCTCGATTTTAGGCCGGCGCGTGACATCCTCCGAAATGGATCGGATCGCTGTTTATCTGGTCAAACATGGCGCCTTTTATCATCCTGCCCGGATCGTTGTGATGGTCCGCCATCAGCATCTGTCCTTTGTACTCAATGTGGCAATTTCTGCGGCAGGGCAACGGATCATCCACCAAGAGTTTCAAAGTTTGTCTCATCTCAATTCAAAACTGTCCTTACGGTACTGGCCGGCGGTTTATGGTTTTGGAGCGGGTGCGGCGCCTGCAGGGCAATCCATCCCCATGTTTTTGGGGCAATGGTTGGCAGGCTATTACGAATTTCACATAAGCGGTGCCGATAAGGATCAACTTCAATTGGTGGTTTGGGATACGGATCAGGGCCACCGTCGCTTGACCGGCGACCAGGTCATGGATTGTCTGCGCCAGGCGGCCCGCATATTGTCCTATGCCTACAATCCATTGACGTTTGAAGCCATTGGCCGGTGGCATCATGCTGCCGGTGATTTCGTGGTGGCGACGGATGGCGACACCGTTGATGTGCGCCTGATTACTGTGCGCAACTATTCTCCTGAGATCGAAAATCCCGAACCGGATGTGGCTTTTGTTCTGGAGGCACTGTTGGTTTTTTGGGTAAAACTTTCGCTGAAACTGCGTTTGGATCGGCGGGATGGGGTGGGGTCTGTGGTCTGCCATGGGACACATGTGGTGGGACCCATCTGCCGAGGGTTTTTCGAGGGCCTGAAATCGGCAGCTGCCGAACGGGGTCTGCCGAAGGATTTTGACACCAGTGTCAAAGAATTTTTGGCGTTGCAGGGTGCCGATCAATTGATCGGCCTGGGCGCGGATATCATTCAAAAGGTGTTCCTGAATGCGGATGAACGGGACTTATTGGCGCCCAATTTGGAAAGCCATGTCTGCGCGCTGAAAAGCGCTCTGGTTGCCTAAAAAAAAGATTGCTGAATACCGTTTCAACTCACAAGATAATGATGCCAAAAGTGCTGTCTATACTACATGGTGTGGCATTGTGCATGCTGCTCACCAGGACCTGCCCTTGGCCCCGACGATCCGGGCTTTTTTATTGACAAGAACCGACAGATCATTTTATATCAGCCTCTTGATTTTTTAAAATTCCCAGAGCTTTAAAATTTAATATATCAGAAAATTGAGAGGAGGTGGCCTTTTAACGCGTTTTGAATTTAAGTCATTGATATCAGACTTTTTTTGATTAACCCTATGGAGGTAAATGATGGCAAAACACGATACACCGTTGTTGGACCAGCTTGAGTCTGGACCATGGCCGAGCTTTGTTTCCGACTTGAAACAGGAAGCAGCTAGACGCGCCAAAAATGAAGACAATGTTGAGTACCAGATCCCTGTGGATGTCGTTGACGACCTGCTGGGTGTTCTGGAGTTGTCCTACAAACATGGACGGACGCACTGGAAGCACGGCGGCATCGTCGGTGTTTTTGGATATGGCGGCGGCGTTATCGGGCGCTATTGCGACCAACCGGAAAGTTTTCCCGGAGTCGCCCATTTCCACACCATGCGTGTCAACCAACCGGCTGCAAAATTCTATAAAACCGATTTTTTAAAAAATCTCTGCGATCTGTGGGATATGCGCGGTTCGGGCATCACCAACATGCATGGCTCCACCGGTGATATCGTCTTTTTGGGCACCACCACACCCCAGTTGGAAGAAATTTTTTATGAGTTGACCCACAAGTATAATCAGGACTTGGGCGGCTCCGGCTCCAACCTGCGTACCCCAGCCGATTGCATCGGCCAGGCACGCTGCGAATATGCCTGCTATGATACCCAGGATCTGTGTTATGACTTGACTCAGGAATACCAGGATGAGCTGCATCGGCCGGCTTTCCCCTACAAATTCAAATTCAAATTTGACGGCTGCCCCAACTGCTGCGTGGCCTCCATTGCCCGTTCGGATCTCTCTTTCATCGGCACCTGGAAAGACGACATCAAAATCGATCAGGAAGCGGTACAAGGTTACATCGGTGGCGAACTGGCACCCAACGGCGGCTCTCACGCCGGCCGTGACTGGGGTGCTTTTGACATCCAAAAAGAGGTGATCGATCTGTGTCCCACCAAATGTATGTGGATGGAGGGCAAAGAGCTCAAGATCGAGACCAAAGAGTGTACCCGCTGCATGCACTGCATCAACGCCATGCCGCGTGCGCTTAGAATCGGTGATCAGCGCGGCGTATCCATCTTCGCCGGCGCCAAAGCCCCGATCCTCGACGGTGCCCAAATGGGTTCCCTCGTCGTGCCGTTTATCGAAGTTGAAGCGCCCTACACCAAGATCAAAGAAGAGGTCATTGAGCCCATCTGGGATTGGTGGATGGAAGAGGGCAAAAACCGCGAACGTCTGGGCGAACTGATGAAACGTCAGGGCCTGCAAAAGATGCTCGAAGCCATTGGCAGAGAGCCAGATGCCCGTATGGTTCAGGAACCGCGCCACAACCCGTACATCTTCTGGAAAGAGGATGAGGTTAAAGGCGGCTGGGGCCGTGACGTTGACGAATTCAGAAAACACCATCAGAGATAAGGGGGAAAACCATGGCATTTGTTTCATCCGGATACAATCCTGATAAACCGATGGAAAATCGGATCACCGATATCGGTCCTCGAAAATATGACCAATTCTATCCACCCGTCATTGCCGCCAACAAAGGTAAATGGCTCTATCATGAAATCCTGCAACCCGGTGTGCTGGTCCATGTCGCCGAGTCCGGCGACGAGGTTTACACTATCCGTTGCGGCGGCGCCCGACTGATGTCGGTAACGCACATCCGCGAAATTTGTGAAATTGCCGACAAGCATTGCGACGGCTATTTGCGTTTCACCACCCGTAACAACATTGAGTTCATGGTGGACGACAAAGCCAAAGTGCAACCGTTGATCGACGATCTGGAAAGCCGAAAATTTGACGGGGGCTCCTTCAAGTTCCCCGTAGGCGGCACCGGTTCCGGTATCACCAACATCGTGCATACCCAAGGCTGGCTGCATTGCCACACCCCGGCCACCGACGCTTCCGGACCGGTAAAAGCAGTGATGGATGACCTGTTTGATGAGTTCAAGAACATGCGCATGCCGGCCAAGATAAAGGTCTCTTTGGCCTGCTGCCTGAACATGTGCGGCGCTGTACACTGTTCGGATATCGCCATTTTGGGCTATCATCGCAAACCGCCCATGCTGGATCATGAATATCTGGACAAAATGTGCGAAATTCCGTTGGCCATTGCCGCTTGTCCCACCGCGGCCATCAAACCGTCCAAGGTGGAAATCGGCGGCGAAAAAGTGAACTCCGTGGCCGTGAACAACGACCGCTGCATGTTCTGCGGCAATTGCTACACCATGTGCCCCTCCATGCCCCTGGCCGACACCGATGGTGACGGCATCGTGATCATGGCCGGCGGCAAGGTGTCCAACCGCATCAGCGCACCCAAGTTCTCCAAGGTGGTTGTGGCCTTTTTGCCCAACGAAGCACCGCGCTGGCCGTCGACGGTCAAGACCATCCGCAAGATCGTTGAGACCTATGCCTCAGAAGCCAACAAATATGAACGTCTGGGCGAATGGGCCGAACGAATCGGTTGGGAACGTTTCTTTGAAAAAACCGAACTGCCGTTCACCCATCACCTGATCGATGACTTCCGTGATCCGGCGTACTACACCTGGCGCCAGACCTCGCAGTTCAAGTTCTAAGACGGCGGTAGCCAGATATCGGGGGGGCGCAAATGCCCCCCCCGATATCATTAGGAAAGGGAAAGCATATGGCACTCGATTATGAAGAGTCCAAAAATAAAATTGTTGAGGCGCTGACCAAAAAATTGAAGAATAAGTCCAAGTTTTACTTCAATGATTTGTCCAAGATCTTGGAAGTAAAACCAAGAGAAGCCAAAAAAATTGTCAACCAAATGGTGGTTGAAGGTGTTTTGGAATACTGGTCCAGCGGCAGTACTTCCATGTATGGCCTGCCGGGAACCGGTAAGCAAGCGTCTGCTGAACACGAAGATTAGTTCGTTTTCCGCATGACGGTTTAATTTAGATTTTTGAATAATTATTCCACAGACCGGTCCGTCAACAAGCAACCCGGGATTGTCATCGCCGCTTTGCGGGGCGGAGCGGGTAAAACCATTTTCTCGGTGGGAATTATTGCCGCCCTGTGCCGGAAAGGGTTAAGGGCAGCACCATTCAAAAAAGGTCCTGATTATATTGATGCCGGCTGGTTGGCTTTGGCGGCCGGCCGGCCTTGTTATAATTTGGACACCTTCCTGATCCCGTCTGCCGCCATCCGGCAATCGTATCGCACGCATACCCACGACACCGATATTGCGGTGATCGAAGGCAATCGCGGCTTATATGACTGTATCGATACCGGCGGTGAAACCAGTACGGCCGAACTGGCCAAATTGTTGGATATTCCCCTGATTCTGTGTATCGACGGCACCAAAACCACGCGCACCATGGCGGCTGTGGTGGCCGGTTGCACCCAATTCGATCCCGGTTTGAAACTCGAGGGCGTTGTACTCAACCGGGTGGCCGGACCGCGCCATGAGCGTATTTTGCGCGACAGCATCGAGTACCATTGCGGTATCCCGATATTGGGTGCGTTGCCCAAACAGCGCCAGCAGCGTTTTCCCGAACGGCACATGGGGCTGGTGCCCACATACGAGCATGACTGGGCCCATGAAGCCGTGGCTTTCATTCAGGGTCTGGCTGAAAAGTACTTGGACTTGAATGCCATCCAGCAGGTGGCCGCCGGCAATTATCAGTGGCAACCTGAAGCGCGTTCACCCGAGGCGTGCGCCGACATCAGGTTTAAATCAACGGTGCCGGACGAAAAAGAAGTCCAAGCAGCGGCAGCCGCAAAAATCAAGGCCGCTTCAGCCTTGGCTTCGCCCATCACACCGCCGGCCCCCATTAATCCTGCCATGCCCCGCATCGGTGTAATCCGCGATTCCGCCTTCCAGTTTTACTACCCTGAAAATTTGGAAGCCCTGGAAAGCGCAGGCGCGGCATTGATTTATACCAGCCCTTTGAGTGACAAGGATCTGCCGGATGTTGATGCATTGTATATTGGTGGTGGTTTTCCGGAAACCCATGCCGCCCAATTGGCAGACAACCGGACTTATGCAGAGCGGATTAAATCACTGGCCAATGCGGGCATGCCCATATACGCCGAGTGCGGCGGGTTGATGTATTTGGGTGAAAAACTGGTCTTGGAAAGCGGCAGTTTTGAGATGTGCGGTGTCTTGCCGGTTGTGTTTGGATTTTCCAAGCGTCCCCAGGGGCACGGCTATACCATTTTCAACGTGGATCGCGACAATCCCTTCTTCAAGGTGGGCGCCTCCATCAAAGGCCATGAATTTCATTACTCCACGGTGGCATCATGGAGTGGCAAGGATCAAGACCTGGCCTTTGCCATGGAGCGCGGCCACGGTTTTGCCAACGGCCGCGGCGGCATCTGCCACCAAAATGTCCTGGCCACCTATACCCACATCCACGCCCTGGGAGTCCCCCAATGGGCGCCGGCCTTGGTCAAGCAAGCGGCATCGTTCAAGCGCCAAAAATAATTTTAAACCCCAATTAATGTTTCGATAGCACTCAGCCGCCGTCAGCAGGGCCCGGCTGACGGCGGCGTGATGGCAGATCGTATCGCCGGATGAATATGCAGGGGGTTTAGCCGGCCAGGTTGGAAAAAAACTTCATTCTAAGGGAAAACGCTCGATTTCGGCTTTGGATTTGAGCTGGTCCACCAACTGGCGCAAGCGCTCATCAAGCCGCTCCTGGAAAAACCTGGTTTTGAGTCCGGGAGCGGCTTCGGCAAAGGACGTTTTGCCGGCGGGTATGCGGTCATACACTTTGATCAAATGAAGGCCGAACCGGGTAGTCACGACCCCACTGACGTCGCCGGGCTGCAGAGAAAATGCGGCTGTTTCAAAGGCCGGCGTCATCTGCCCGGTCTCGAAATAGCCGAGATCTCCGCCATTGACTTTGCTGGGGCCTTCGGAATACTTTTTGGCCAAGGCGGCAAAATCCTCACCCGCCGCGATCTTTTTCTGAACCGCTTCGATACGTTGTTTGGCTTTTTGCCGCAGGTCAGCCTCGGCAAACGGCTTGAGCTGGATAAGAATATGGGCGGCGTGCACCTGCACACCATGCTCGAATTCATCGGCATTTTCGTCATAGTAGGTTTTCAGCTCTTTATCGTTAACTTCGATGGTGGGCGCAACGACTTTTTCAACCACTTTTTGGGCGGATAGGGTGCGTCGGAGACGGGTTCGCAGATCCAATTCTGTCAAGCCGGCCTCTTCCAGCGATTTCGTAAATTTGCTTTTGGATGGATATCGGGCCACGGCTTTCTGATAGAGCTGTTCCACCTGAGCTTCATCCACCTGAATTTTTGTTGTTTGGCGGTATTGGTCCAAAAGAATCAGATTGATCAAGGATTCAACCACCTCGGATTTGAGCTGTTCATACATGGTGCCGTCAATAAATTGGCCGGCCCGGTCAAGGCGTCGATAGGCTGAATCCAGCTCTTGCTTGAATTCCGTTTTTTTAACGGGTATGCCGTCCACGACGGCAACAAGCTCCATAGGCGCATCAGCCTCGGGTGCCGGATGGGTCGTTGCGGCACATGCCCCAAGGGCAAGTGTCAATAGCGGTATTAAAATAGTGATGGTTGTCTTGCGCATGGGCAGGCTCCTTATGATATTTTTTCGGGCCGATGAGCCAAAATCAAGGCGGACCTGTGATAAGTTTATTTTCTGACGCGGTTAACGGACACCGCAAGTTTAAAATTAAAAGAGTAAAGCTTAAAGTGAATGATCGCTGCCTTTTCATAAACGGTTGGACCCGCGCATCGTGCCCTGAAGATACCCGTTGAGAATGTATTCACTGTTCTTATTCAACCGCTGCAAAAGGCGATAGTGGGTTCAGCTCTTGTCATGCGCCCCATCCGGTGGTAGCATTGTTCAGATGCGCGAAGGTTAAATGAAGCGGCACCTCTAGAGCGAAACCCACCCGATGTTCGACTCGCTCCTTTTTCCTCTGGAACCGGCGGCGACCATACGACAGCTGACCCTTTTTATCAACCTTTTACAAAAGGAGGTCACCATGGCAGTCAAAGTCCTAATCAAAAGGCGGTTCAAGGAGGGGTATTTTAAAGAAATTGAAAAAATGATTAAATTGGTCCGCTATGCGGCAATGGATCAAAAAGGTTACATCTCGTCGGAAACCATGTGGGATCATGAAGACCCTTTCCGGGTTGTGATCGCATCCACCTGGCGGGAGAAAAAATACTGGTCCACGTGGAAAAATGACCCCCTACGGATTGCCAAAGAAAAAGAGTTTGAACACTATCAGGATGGCCCGACGGAGTACGAGTTGTTCGATCTGGGAATGTATCCCCATTAATGTTTATTTACCAAAAAACACACACCTATTTCGCCCAGATCGCTGATGGTTTCGAAACACTGGCTCAAAAAGAACTTGAGGCTTTGGGAGCCGTTGAAGTCCGGCCGGCATATCGCGGTATCTATTTTTGTGCCGATGCACAAACACTCTATCGCATCAATTACCATTGCCGGCTGGTCTCCAGAATCCTGGCGCCGTTAATATCCTTCCATTGCCGGGATCGCAGGGCTCTTTACAGCAAAGCCAAATCCATCGATTGGTCAACACTTCTGTCTGTTGATAACACCTTCAGTATTTTTTCCAACGTGTCGGGCAACAATCAATTGCGCCACTCCAAATTTGCAGCCCTTTGCTTGAAAGACGCTGTGGCGGACCAATTCAGGGACCGTTTGGGCAAACGACCCAATGTTGATAAAACCGATCCTGATCTTTGGATTCACCTGCTCATCCGCAAACAACAGGCGACCATCAGTTTGGATACATCAGGCGGATCTCTCCACAAGCGCGGCTACCGCAAAGCGCGTGTGGCCGCTCCCATGAAAGAGACCCTGGCCGCGGCCATGGTGGCGCTCGCCGACTGGCAGGCAGATCGCCCCCTCTACGATCCCATGTGCGGTTCCGGCACCTTGCTCTGTGAGGCGGTTCTTGCCGCCGCCTGTATTCCCGCCGGCTATCTGAGAAGCGGTTTTGGTTTCAGCCGGCTGCCGGATTTTGATAAAGACTTGTGGCAAAAGGAAAAGCAGCGCTCCGATGACCGCATCCGAGTCCTTACCCAGGGATTGGTGGCCGGCAGCGATTTGGACCCCATGGCGGTCAAAACCGCACAAACCAATTGCCGGCAATTGCCCGGCGGCAAGGCCGTAGCCATAACCTGCAAAGACTTTCAGGCCATCGATGATTTAGAAAATAGCGTCATTCTGTGTAATCCGCCCTATGGGATTCGCATGAACAAGCCGGACCAGTTGGGACCTCTTTATAAATCCTTAGGCGATTTTCTCAAGCAGCGCTGCAAAGGTTCTGAGGCTTTGATCTATTTCGGCAATCGGGAAATGATTAAAAAGATCGGGCTTAAACCCACTTGGAAAAAGCCCATGCGCAACGCCGGTTTAGATGGCCGTGTGGTGAAATATGAGATGTATTGACGACCCGGTGCTTGACCAAGGTCGGGTTTAATGAACCCTGTTCAGTTAGACATCGCTGTGTCAGGTGAGCGTACGTTGACTCTAAATCAAATTTATGTTCTAAGGTGCCCAAACTTCCTGCCGATTTGCGATGCAAGCATCATGACTTAGGATCAAGCTGTTCTTGTGCAATGAGAGCCTGCTCCATCGGCGTTAAAGCGGGTCTCTGTTTATGATCAAAACCTATTATCCTCATGGCTTGGCACTGGGTTTTGGGCTGTTTTTTATCGGTTTGGGGATCGAACCCGTGTCTCGGCAAGTATGGATAGCCGAAGTCATTCCGGTGATCCTCTTCTTTTTAGGGCTCGTATTTACATTTCGCTTCTTTCGGTTCAGCAATGTCGCCTATTCGTTGATGGCCATATGGATGTTTTGGCATACCATTGGCGGGCATTACACATTTGCAAATGTTCCTTTTGGGTGGATGAGCGATCTGTTGGGCTCGGAACGCAACCATTTCGACCGCATCGGTCACTTTGTCATTGGGTTTTACGCCTTTGCCATGGTCGAGTGGCTGCTGCGCCGACGCCAATGCGGTTTGGTTTTGGCCATGATGGTCGGCCTGTTTTTCGTGATGAGCATTGCAGCGGGTTATGAAATCATTGAGTGGTGGTATGCCGCGGCCGAAGGCGGCGAAGCGGGTATTGAATTCTTAGGCTCCCAGGGGGATATATGGGATGCCCAAAAAGACATGCTCGCCGATACCTTGGGGGCTATTACTTCCCTGGTGATCTATGGGTGGGTTCGTCCGGATCGCAGCAAAGAAGTTACAGCCAGGGCAGGTCAAGACTTTAGTGGATAGATTTTTTTCACGCGTCCCACCTGCCCGTCGGTCAGCCTGACTTTAATGCCGTGTGGGTGCCGGGATGATTGGGTTAAAAGCGTTTGGATCACGCCCCGGGTTAATTTACCGCTGCGCTGGTCCTTTTTTAAGACAATCTCCACTTCAAGTCCGGGATGCAGCTCTGAACGATGTTGACCTTCCATGAAATGGGATTCCTTTTTATCATATCGTTAAGTGTTGTCATCATACACTATGCTGAAACGGATCGATGCCCCTCCAGGCATACAACACCTTGTGGGCCCACCACGGCATCATGAGTCATGCCGGCGGGCAGATCCAGCCGGTCACCGGCCTTCAGCAAGATGGCCTCCTTTTTATCCGGCAGGCCAAAGGTGATGCTGCCCTGGACCACAACAATCACCTTGTGATAACCATGATGATGGGACGGGTAGATATCACCGGGTCCATTGGACCAACGATACCAGGATAGACCTTCAGCCGCCATTTGACCAGCGATGGTGGGTGCGTCGGCTTGGCAATATCTGGGCTGGTGTTTTGCCTGGGCGTTGAGATGAGGGCCTTTTGGCATCATACAGTTCCTTTTTGGGATGGATTTTAGTCGTCTTTAAAGAGGTCTGCCCCTGGTCCGAGATATGATTTTTAAGTGACCTGAATTTATGATCGAATCCCGATTAGTCAACCGATAACAACTCCGGAGGCGCCAAATGAAAAAAATCGGTCTAGTGGGCGGGCTGGGTCCGGAATCGACCTTAGGCTACTATCAAGGTATTATTGATGGTTTCAAAGCCACTTATGCGCAAAGCGGATATCCTGAGATTGGCATTGAAAGCCTTGATTTAAAATCCTTTATGGCCCTTGTACAAGCCAATGCCTGGGAGCGCATCGCTGAGGTGATCGCTGATCGATTCGAGCTGCTGCGCAAAAACGGCGCCCAAATTGGGGCGGTTGCCTCCAATACACCCCACAAAGTATTTGAGCAAATTCAGCGGCAAACCGCACTGCCTTTGATCAGCATTGTCGAGGCCGCTTGCGACCATGCCGTCAAGGCCCAACTCAAAACCCTCTGTTTGCTGGGAACGCAAGTCACCATGACGGATAATTTTTATCAGACGGTGTTCGACCGGCAGCACATGGCGCTTGTGGTTCCCAATCCGGAAGAGCAAGCCCTTATTCAGCAGAAGCTTTTTGCTGAGGTGGAATTCGGCAGGGTCACCCCCGATACCCGAAGGCAGTTTTTGGCGATTGTAGAGCGAATTCAGCATGACCATCCAGTGGAGGGATTGATATTGGGGTGCACCGAACTTCCCCTTGTCATCAAGGAACAAGATGTCAAACTTGCCTATCTGGACACTACAGCCATTCATGTGGCAAAAATTGTTGAGCAATGCCAATTCCCGTGATAGGTTGACATTTTTATTTGAAGCAATGCCTGACTGACCTGGATATGGCACGTAAATTCACTTCTGCCAATTGACCGAACCGGCATTGTGGTTATTGTTTTAAATGATGCAATACGACTCTTAGGCTTTTTATCCTTAAAATTCAATTGACCGACGACGCGTTGTGTCTTGGGATATAATGCGGGGATTGCCTCTTGCCGGTGATGGGGACGCGTGCCCGATCCATAGCGATGACGGATAAGTGCCTGAATCATGACGTTGCCCCTGAGGCGGACCCAAGCGCACAATACACCATTTGAGGACGTATGGATGAGTAATTTTATAAGACGCCTGCTCTTTTTAGAGATAAGATTGAGAAGGCGTTGGCGTTCCATTGATGGCATCTTTGCTTCACTACCGGGTGCGGGCTCGCATCGGGTCGACGAGATAGGGTTCGGTGGGCTTTCGTTTCACTACAGTGACGAAGGGTTGCATCACAAAGAGGGCGCCTATGGGTTGAGTATTCATACCCAAACACCGCGATTCAGCATAAGATTAAAGGGGCGCACGGTCTCTGATCAAGAGGTGGGTGAGCTGGTTTTTCCCAACAAAAAGATCAAACGCCGCAGCGTGTGCTTTGAACCCTTGAACCGCGATCAAAAAAGAGAGCTTAAGGCCCTGATCCGGCATAATCTCGCCCGGTCCGGCAAAAACCGCTGATTTTGACCGCGTCATAGCAACCTTACTTACTTGAATCGATGGGCTTGCGCGAGGTCTCCGCATCGTAAAGATGCTTCTTTTAAATAACAGTTACAGGTGGTTACGCTTTGCCTGATCAGCCCTTGCCTGTTCTTATGATGGATAGGTCCCTTGGGCGCCGCCATCATGATCGCGGTCCTCCCCAAAAATCTCCATCCTTTACAATTTTAAGGTCAATATCTATGTTTGATCCAGCGCCCATAAACGGCTATAACGGATCAAATTGAAGCTATGGCTGCGCCACCTTGAAAAAAGGTTCAGCGGTTTTTTTGAAGGCTATGAAGTAGGAAATGTGTATTTAAACTTTGTACTGGTGGTGTTAGCAAACCACGTCAGAAAATAAAATTCACACAGGTCCGTCTTTATTTTGATTATAGGCCCATAGACTTAATCATGAAACGATTTCTCTTGTTTATCTCCTGGATGATCATGTATCTGCTGCCAATCGGTTGCGCCCCTTTTGCGCCCCAGCCCCGCGAGCCGGAAAGCGCGGTTTTACCGGACGCCTATTCAAATCAGGCTGAGGCTGCCGCGACCCTCCAGCACTGGTGGCGAAGTTTTGATGTCCCCCAATTGAATGCATTGGTGGAGGAGGCTTTGGGGCATAATTTTTCTTTGCAAGAAAGTTGGGCGCGATTGGCACAGACGCGGGCATTGGCCATTAGAAGCGGTGCTGCTTTATGGCCGGATCTCGCCGTGGAAGGGGGTGCTGCTTACAGTCGCCAGGGCAATTCGAATAACCAAACCACTTCCGGCGCTGATGATACCGTGGAAAGCTATAACCTGGGCCTGGTGAGTCGTTATGAGCTCGATTTGTGGGGCCGCATCCGTTCCCAACGCCAGGCAGCCGTCCTTTCGGCATCGGCAAGCCGCGAAGATCTTAATGCCGCGGCCATCACCCTGGCGTCCAATGTGGTCTCCCGCTGGATTGGTATCCAGTCCCAACGCATGCAAATCGAACTGCTGCACCAACAGCTGAAGGCCAATTTGACGCTGTTGGAACTGGTGGAGTTGCGATTTCGCAAATCACTGGCGTCCGCTTTAGATGTGTTTCAGCAACGCCAGGTGGTGGCGCAGTCGCGCGCGCAGTTGCCGCTGGTGGAACAGAACGAGCGCCGGCTGCTAAATGAATTGGCGTTGCTTTTGGGCCGGGCTCCTTTTGCGCTGCCCACCATCGATACGGGGGTTTTAGAGATCCACGAGGATATACCGATCACCGGAATCCCGGCCCAGTTGCTGACCGCCCGGCCGGATATCCGGGCGGCCATGTTGCGGTTGCAATCTGCCGATTGGGATGTGGCCGCAGCCCGCGCGGACCGACTGCCCAATATCAGTCTGACGGCCCGGGCCACTTATCAGTCGGACGCCCTGGATCTATTGTTTGACAATTGGTTGCTCAATCTGGCGGGGAACCTGACCGCCCCGCTGCTGGATGGTGGCCGGCGCTCGGCCGAAGTGGCACGCCAACGTGCCGTAGTGGATGAAAAGCTGGCGGCGTATCGGGGTATCATTCTCAATGCCATCCGTGAAGTAGAAGATGCGCTGGTGGGTGAAACCAAGTTGCGGGAGCACATCGTGGAGCTGCAGGCCCAACTTGACGCATCCCAAAATGCACTCAATGAAGCCCGCATGCGCTACCGCAGGGGTTTGAACGATTATTTGCCGGTATTGACCCAGATATTTTCAGTGCAAAATCTGGAGCGTACCCTTATTCAACGCAAGGCGGATTTGCTTTTGGCGCGCGTGGATCTATACCGTGCCTTGGGCGGCTCCTGGACGCAGACCCTTGAACCCCGAGCCGGGAAGTGACCAAAGGATACATAGGTTGTTGATATGAAATTATCTCAATTTAAAATGGAAAAAGCGCCCATGGAAAACAAGCAGGAAAATTCGCCCGCAATAAGCGCGCCTGATCCTTCTGATCAAACGCCGGGCGGTAAAAGGAAATGGGCCATTGTCCTCGTATGTTTGGCTGTTGTGGCAGCCGGTGCACTGGTCGCTTTTGTGCTGGTTGCCTCGGCGCCCAAAGCCAAACGGCGTCCGCCGGCCAAGATCACGCCGTTGGTGCGCGTCCAAAAAGTCTATCCCCAGCCCCAGACCGTTGTCATCCAGGCCATGGGTACGGTTGTTCCGGCCCGCGAGCTGAATTTCAAATCACGGGTGGCCGGGGAAATTGTTTCCCTGCACCCTGAATTTACCCAGGGCGGCATCGTGCACCAAGGAGAGACATTGGCTCAAATCGACCCGGTGGACTACCGGCTCCTTGTTGCCCAGAAGCAGAGCGCGGTGGCCGATGCCAGCTACAACTTAAAGCTGGAGCTGGGCCGCCAGGAGGTGGCCCGGCGCGAGTGGACCTTGCTCAATGGTGACAACGCCACCCAGGAAGCTGATGCGGAATTGGCCTTGCGCAAACCCCATCTGGAAAAAGCGCGCAGTGAATTGGTGGCCGCCGAGGCCGAGTTGGCGGCGGCCAAGCTGCAGTTGGCCCGCACCCAAATAAAGGCACCGTTTAATGCGGTTGTCCGTGACACCCACGTGGAGAGGGGCTCTCAAGTGGCCGCCCAGGAGAGTTTGGCCACCCTTGCCGGTGTTGATCAATACTGGGTTAAGGTTGCCGTGCCCGTGCATCGCCTGCCCTGGGTCGCCATCCCCGGCAACCACGCCCAAATCGGTGCCCCGGTAGAGGTGACCTATCAAGGTGGTGCCACCCGCAAGGGACGGGTGGTCAAATTACTCAGCGACTTGGAGTCGGAAGGTCGCATGGCCCGGTTGATTATTGCGGTCGAAGATCCGTTGGGTTTGAAGGCGCCTGATGCTTCCAAGCCGGCCCTCCTCATCGGTGAGTACGTGCGCGTGGCGATCCAGGGTCGCCAAATCGAATCGGCCTATCGCATTCCCCGTGAAGCGTTGCGGGACAACACCCATGTCTGGGTGGCGGATCAGCAAAACAAACTGGCCATCCGCAGCGTTGAGACGCTGTGGCGCGATACCCGGACGGTGCTGTTGCAGCAGGGGCTGCAGCCCGGCGACCGGGTAATTGTCTCTGATTTGGCCACCCCGGTGGATGGCATGGACCTTCAAGTGGAAAACAAGGACGCCGAGTCCATCAAACCGGCTTCGGTTTCACCTGAGACACTTAAACAAGATTGATGGATAGATGCAGATGCGCGAACCCCATATGAAGATGCCACGCGGCCCCATCTCCTGGATGGCCGGTCACTCGGTAACCGCCAACCTGTTAATGTTGGTGCTGCTGATCGGGGGCCTGATCATGGGGTTTCGCATCAAGAAAGAAGTCTTTCCCGATTTTGATTCGGACATCGTCAACATCCAGGTGGCCTACCCCGGTGCCAGCCCCGAGGAGGTGGAACGGGGCATTCTTCTGGCCATTGAAGAGGCCGTTCAGGATGTGGAGGGTATCAAGGAGGTGACTGCGACAGCCAATGAAGGCTCGGGAACGGTCAGGGTTGAGGTGCTGGAAGGTGAAGATACCCAACAGGTCGGCCAGGATATCAAAAATGAAGTGGATCGTATCACTTCCCTGCCCGAAGAGGCCGAAGAGGCCCGTGTGACGGTGGCCAAACATAAACGCTATGTGGTTTCATTGGCCCTTTTCGGCGACCAAAGTGAATGGGTGTTGCGCGAGATGGCCGAATTGGTGCGCGATCGGTTGTTGCAGGACCCTCAGATTACCCAGGTGGAAATGGTCGGTGTCAGAGCCTATGAGATGAGTATCGAGATATCTCAAGCCACTTTACGCGCCTACAACTTAACCCTCACATCGGTGGCGCAATCGCTGCGCCAGGCGGCCGTCGAGTTGCCCGGCGGGGCCATTAAAACCACATCCGGTGACATCCTGGTGCGGGTGAAAGAGCGTCGCGACTATGCCCGCGAATTCGGCAAGATCCCTATAATTACAACCAATCAGGGCACCCAGGTGCTCCTCGAACAGATCGCTGACATTCGCGACGGTTTTGAAGAGACTGATAACTATGTCACCTTCAACGGCAAACCTGCGGTGATGATAGAGGTTTACCGGGTGGGGGACCAGACCCCCACCGCGGTTTCCAGGGCCGCGCACGCCAAAATCAAAGAGATCCAGCAGCAGCTGCCCAAAGGATTATCGCTGGAGGCGCGCAATGACCGCTCCGATATTTACCGCCAGCGGTTGGATTTGATGCTGCGCAATGGTTTTTTAGGATTGGGCCTGGTGTTTGTTTTACTGGCCGTCTTTTTGGAGGCCCGGCTGGCCTTCTGGGTGAGCCTGGGCATACCCATCTCATTTTTCGGATCCATGCTGATACTGCCCAACATGGGTGTGAGCATTAACATGATCTCGATGTTTGCTTTTATCGTCACCCTGGGTATTGTGGTGGATGATGCCATCGTGGTGGGCGAAAATGTCTATTTTCACCGTCAAAGCGGTGCGGGTTGGTATACCGCGGCTGTCAATGGCGCCCGGGAGATTACCTTGCCGGTGATTTTCAGTGTGCTCACCAACATGGTGGCTTTTATGCCCCTGTTCTTTGTACCCGGCTTCATGGGCAAAGTATTTCGCCAGATTCCGATCGTAGTAATCAGCGTATTTGCCATCTCCTTGGTCGAGAGCCTATTTATCCTGCCGGCCCATCTGGGCCATCAGCGCACCCGCCGACCCAGTGGGTTGGCCCGCCGCCAGCAACGCTTCGGGGCCGCCTTCAGCCGAATAGTGAACAAAAAATACGGACCTTTTCTGGCCAGGGCGCTGCGTTGGCGCTATCTGACCCTTGCACTGGGGGTGGCTGTTTTGCTGGTCGCCTTGGGCTTCATCCGCAGTGGGCGCATGGGGTTTGAGCTCGCTCCCAAAGTGGAATCTGATTATGCTCGGGTTACGGCCAAACTGCCCTATGGCACCGCTGTTCAAAAGACCGAAAAAGTTCAACAATTTCTGATCGATACTGCCAAAACAGTGGTGGCCCAAAACGGCGGTGAGCGGCTCAGCGAAGGCATCTACGCCAAACTGGACGGCAACACCAGCATGGTGCAAATCTATTTGACCCCGCCCAAAGAGCGGCCCATTACCACTGCGCAATTGACCGCCTTATGGCGCAAGCGGGCCGGCGAGATACCGGGCCTGGAGTCTCTTAAATTTGAATCCGACGCCGGCGGTCCCGGCCGGGGTTCCGCCATGTCGGTGGAGTTGAGCCACCGTGATATCGGCGTTCTCGAACGTGCCAGCGCCGATTTGGCCGAAGCCCTGGCCTTTTATCCCGACGCCGTGGACATTGATGATGGGTTTTCGCCGGGCAAGCAGCAGATCGATTTCAAGATTCGGCCCGAAGGCGAGAGTTTGGGGTTGCAGTCCCGAGAGGTGGCCCGCCAGGTGCGCAACGCTTACTACGGCGCGGAAGTATTGCGCCAGCAGCGGGGGCGTAATGAGGTCAAAGTCATCGTGCGCCTGCCCAAAGCCGAGCGGGTGACCGAGCAGAGCCTGGAGCAGATGATATTGCGCACCGCCGGCGGTATTGAAGTGCCGTTGCGTGAGGCCGTGGATTTTAAGCGCGGGCGGGCTTATACCACCATCGATCGCCGTAACGGCCGGCGGGTGGTGACTGTCAGCGCCGACGCCCGGCCCCGGGCCAGAGCCGGTCAAATTCTTGAAAGCGTCAAAACCGATGTTTTGCCCCAATTGCAGCAAAAATATGTCGGATTGACCTATAGTTTTGAAGGCCGCCAGGCGGATCGCCGGGAGTCCATGGCCGCTCTGGGCAAGGGGCTGCTGATGGCCCTGGTGGTGATATTTGCGATGCTGGCGGTGCCGTTGAACTCCTATATCCAGCCCATCGTGATTATGGCGGCCATCCCGTTCGGGATCGTCGGGGCCATTGTCGGCCACCTGATCATGGGGTACAGCCTGAGTGTTGTCTCCACGTTTGGTCTGGTGGCCCTGTCCGGTGTGGTGGTCAACGACTCCCTGGTGCTGATCGATTTTGCCAATCGGCGCCGTCAGGCCGGCGCCACGGCCTGGGTATCCATCCATGAAGCGGCCCTGCACCGCTTTCGACCCATCATGCTCACCACACTCACCACTTTTGGCGGCCTGACACCGATGATTTTCGAGACTTCCCGCCAAGCCCGCTTTCTCATCCCCATGGCCATCTCTTTGGGATACGGTATTTTGTTCGCCACGGTGATCACCCTGGTGCTGGTGCCCGCCTTTTACCTGATCATCGAGGATATGAAAGGGCTGGTGAAGGCCAAGGTGGTAGTACCGGTGGAGGAGGAGTCTTAAGGGGTCGATTCGCCGGCTGTGGCGCATTGGCGATTTTTGCCTTCACCAGAGTTTTAAGTTTTAGGGTTTAGGTTTAAAGTTGAGGAGTTTTGTCGTTTTGTAAAAGATATAGATAACTTAGATAAATATGATCAGGTCTCGTTCAACTTAAAATGGAGACGGGTTAACCTAAAATGAAAATTCACAAAAGTCAGTGATTCTTCGATCCAAAAATACAATGGACAGCATGCCTTCGCTTAAAACGTAAAACTTAAAACTTTCTTATATTTCAATCTGTCTAAGTATTTGTGCGATGCGGCGCGCCATTTCGCCATTGGGGTGCAGGGCGACTTCGGGTTTGAGGTCATGGGCGCTTTTGGCCACCAGACGATCCCAAGGGATGCTGCCGGCACACGCAATGGGGATGTTGAGTATGCGCTGAGAAACCTTGCGGATGCGTTTAACGAGACTGTCCACTTCATCTTTGTTCTCGGACATATTGACCACCAGGTGAGGATGGAATTCAGCAATCGCCTGTTTGACCAGGTAGCTGCGCTGGGGCGTTTGGGTTTCAATTTGCCGGAGCAGGTCTGAAATGAGGCGGGGTTCGGCATCGCCGTTGGGTGAAACAAACGCCTTGATGACGGCCAGCAACGCTTCATCTTTAAATTTTCGAAACTTGGACTCGTTGCCGAACAACCGTGTCAATCTGCGATAGAGGGCCATTTTGATAAAGGTGTATGCGTCCAGGTAGGCGGCGGGATCACAGGTGGTCATCACCAAGCCGGCATCGGCCAACAGGAAAAAATCGAGGATGTTGTAATTGGTGCTGCCGCCCAAATCGATGATGATATAATCCGCGTCAATTTTTCGAATGGCGCGCATGAGTTTGAGCTTGCGCGCAAAGGGCAGGTTGGCGGCGCCTAACCGACTGCTGCCCCCACCGATCAGCATGGGACCGTATTCGGTGGGCAAAGCAATATCGGCCAGGTCGGATACCTTTTTTTCCAGGTAGTCGTCGATGCGTGCATTCAATCCCCAAACGCCCAGATAGAGGTGCAAATTGGCGGCCCCTAAATCCAGGTCGATGAGCATGGTTTTTTTGCCCCGTTCCGCCAGATAGACGCCGATATTGGCCGCCACCAGGGATTTGCCGACACCGCCTTTGGCGCCGCCCACTGCAATGATCCGGCGCTTGCCGCCTGCCTTAACATCTTTAGCTGATCCCGTCATCTCCTGCGAGTCCCGAGTTTATGTTTTTCAATGGTCGTGCCTTGGGTTGACAAAGGGTATATCGGCGATTCTATTTGATACTTGACCCAAAGTGCTGGACACAAAAGGATCAGACGAATGGCAGCAGCCATTTCCGGTGAAATTTTTTAGCCATCGCCGATAAGATTTTATAGCGGATCGCAAAATAATCTTTCGCAACTTTTCAGGCACGATTTGGGGTCTGTGGGAGCGGCGTCTCGCCGCGACATGTCATGCGGGTGGCTTTAATGTCGGGGCGGGACGCCCCTCCCACAACTACCTGTCAACGGGCACAAGCCCCCCCGGGTGCTTCACCGGGAATTACTGGAATGGCAGATCCCGACTTGACAATCGAATCGGATGGCCTTAGTGTTACCGAAATACGATTTAATTCATGTGGAGAGGCGTGAGGGATCTGGCCCTGTGACCGCCCGGCAACCTAACCATCAAGGTGCCAAATCCAGCCCTAGAAATGGGACACATGAGGTCTTTATCGGCAAAATGGCAGTATAGACCTCTCCCGTTGATGCGGTGAGAGGTTTTTTAGTTTGCTCAAGGGTTGCCGTACAAGCATATTTCGTGTTGGAAGTTCATGTTTGCTATGAAAAAGGAGAAGAACCAATGAGTGATCAATACAAAGGTTTTGCCACCCAGGCCATCCACGCCGGGCATGTGCCGGATCAAGACACCAAATCCCGTGCCGTGCCCCTTTACCAAACCACATCCTATACCTTTGACGATACAGCCCACGCAGCGGATCTGTTCGGGCTTCGCAAATTCGGCAATATCTATACGCGCATCATGAACCCCACCACCGATGTGTTGGAACAGCGTGTGGCGGCACTCGAGGGCGGTGTGGCGGCGCTGGCCGTCGCTTCCGGCCAGGCGGCGGAAACATTGACGATATTGACGTTGGCCCAGGCAGGGGACGAGATCGTCTCCTCCACGGACCTGTATGGCGGCACGGTCAGTCTTTTCACCCACACCCTGGTCCGGTTGGGAATAACGGTCAAGTATGTGCCGCCCCATGATTTTGATGCCTGGGAAGCCGCGGTGAGCGAAAAAACCAGGGCTTTTTTCGTGGAAAGCATCGGCAATCCCAAGCTGGAGATTGTCGAGCTGGATCGGATTGCCGCCATCGGCAAAAAACACGGCATTCCGCTGGTGGTGGACAATACCGTCACCACCCCCTATCTGCTCAATCCCATCGCGCATGGCGCCGCCATTGTGCTGCATTCGGCCACGAAATTCATCGGCGGACACGGCACCTCCATCGGGGGCATTATCGTGGATTCCGGTCAGTTTGACTGGGCCGCCTCGGGCCGCTTTGCGCACTTTTTGGATCCTGATCCGGCCTATCACGGGCTCAAATTTCATGAAACCTTTGGCAATTTAACCTTTATCTTGCGCGCCCGCGTATTGGGATTGCGCGATATGGGTGCCGCCATGAGCCCGTTCAACGCGTGGAATTTCATTCAGGGATTGGAGACCCTGGCCCTGCGCATGGAGCGGCACAGCCAAAACGGGTTGAAAGTGGCCCACTTTTTGGAAGAGCACCCTTGCGTGACCTGGGTGCGTTATCCGGGGTTGGCCTCATCGCCCAGCTATGCCTTAAAGGATAAATATCTGCCCAAAGGGCAGGGCGCCCTGGTTGGATTCGGCATCAAAGGCGGACAGCCGGCAGCCGTCAAGTTTATTGAAAGCTGTCAACTGTTCAGCCATCTGGCCAATATCGGCGATGCCAAAAGCCTGGTGATTCACCCGGCGTCCACCACCCATGAACAGCTCAGCGCGCAGGAGCAGCAAGCGGCCGGTGTGACTCCGGATTTTGTGCGTCTCAGCGTAGGTATCGAGGAGATCGATGATATTCTGGCGGATTTGAATCAGGCGCTGGAGGCGGGGGTGGGCTGTCAGCCGGCGTGAGCCTGTGGTTCGGCATTGTTTTCATTTTCAACGGGATATGCATATTGGAACACCCACAGGGGGTTACACCGAAAACCCCTGGTCAACAGAACAGGCCGGGACAGTGCCCGGTCATAGGAAGATCATGTGTCCGGTCAATGCTCGATTCAGCGCAAGGTCGGCCTCAACCGCCGACCGGATCAAGCATCGATTCAGCGTAGGGTCGGCCTCAGCGCCGACCGAATCAAGTATCGATTCAACGTAGGGTCGGCCTCTGTGCCGACCGGATCATGCCCGGCATGACGGAAAGCCGTACCAATGGATAGAAATTCAGTGGGGCTGGTCACCCCCCAACGCTTCACCTTCGGCTCCCAAAGCGAGCCCATGGTTTTGGAATCGGGCCACCAACTGGGCCCCATCGATGTGGTGTATGAAACCTATGGTGCGCCCAACGCGGATCGCTCCAACGCCATATTGATCTGCCATGCCCTGTCGGGCGACCATCATGCCGCCGGGGTTCACTCGCCCCATGACCGCTACGCCGGCTGGTGGGACGGCATGATCGGCCCCGGCAAAGCCTTTGATACCCGACACTACTGGGTCATTTGCGCCAATATCCTCGGCGGCTGCAAAGGCTCTACGGGGCCGGGCAGCCCGCATCCCGACACCGGCAATCCTTATGGCCTGGATTTTCCGGTGGTGACCATCGGGGATATGGTGGTGGCGCAAAAACAGTTGATGGATCACCTCAAGATCTCCCGGCTCCACGCCGTGGCCGGCGGTTCCATGGGCGGATTTCAAGTGCTGGAGTGGAGCATACGCTATCCCGAGATGGTGCGCGCGGCCATCTGTATCGCTTCGGCGGCCCGGCTCTCCACCCAGGCGATTGCCTTCAATGCCGTGGGGCGCAGCGCCATCACCCGTGATCCGGAATGGAAAGGGGGCAGCTACAACGGCAAGGGGCCCGAAAAAGGCCTGGCCATTGCCCGCATGGTGGGCCATATCACCTATCTTTCGAAAATGCTGCTGGACAGCAAATTCGGACGCCGCCTGCAGTCGGCCAACCGACTCAGTTACAATTTTGACAGCGAGTTTGCCATTGAGTCCTATCTGGATCACAAAGGCAGCACTTTTACCGATCGCTTTGACGCCAACAGTTACCTTTATATCACCAAAGCCATGGACTACTTCGATGTGGCCCGGAGTTACGGCCCCCTGAAAGAGGCCTTTGCCCGCGCCACGGCGCGCTTTTTATTTGTCTCCTACTCCAGCGACTGGCTTTTTACCACCGCCCAATCCAAAGAGATGGTGCGCGCGTTGCTCGCCCATGCCAAGCCGGTATCGTTTATCGATATTGAATCGCCTTACGGGCACGATGCCTTTTTGCTGGAAGAAGAGAAACTGACCCGCATCGTTTCCGGGTTTCTGACCGGTACGGGCAAGGAGGCGGCGGCATGACAGACCAGTATGTGGATCGTTTGAGTCGCACCGATCGGGACATGATCATGACCCTGGTTCCCGAACAGTCGCGGGTGCTGGATTTGGGATGCGGCGATTGCAGCCTGCTCAATGCCATGGTGCGGGATCGCAAAATTCAGGGCACCGGCCTCGACATCGACGGCATGCAGCTGGTCAACGGCCTGGCCCAGGGATTGAATGTATTTCAAGGCGATTTGGACGAGGGCCTGGCGGACTTTCCGGACCAATCCTATGATTACGTGATCCTGAATCAGACCCTGCAAGTGGTTAAACATCCCCTCATGGTGCTGGATGAGATGCTGCGTATCGGCCGCTACGGCATCGTCGGATTTCCCAACTTTGCCCAATGGCAGTTGCGCCGCGGCCTGTTTTTCGTCGGCCGCGCGCCCAAATCGCCGGCCCTGCCCTTCGAGTGGTACAACACCCCCAATATCCGGGTGTTGTCCATCAAAGACTTTTTCAGCTTCTGCCGCAAAGAGCGCATCACCATCGTGCACCAGCGCTACCTGCTGGGGGGCCGCTGGGTGCGCTCCCCCCTGTGGCGCAAAGCCGCCAATCTGCTGGCCCATATCGGACTGTTCGTCATCACCCGCCCCGGGCGGTTTGGCCAATGATGCGGGCTTTGGTGTGGCATACAAAGAATAATACGATAAAAGTTACCGCTTAACCTGCGAGACCACCTCCATCGGCTCTGTAGGCGTGATCCCGGCCATCCTGCAGATGCGCTACATGGAGCTTATCGATAATGTGGAAAATTTCTATATCTTTGCCGGCAACCTGCGCGTGGCCGTACTCAAAGACGGCACCCCCACCTATTTTCACAAGGATCATCTGGGCAGCTCCAGCGCCATGACCGATGCACCGGGCAATATTATTGAAACCGCCATGTATATGCGCTTTGGGTGCAAGCGGGGTGAGGCCGCGATCTCGGCAAGCAGTTATAAGTTTACCGACCAGGAGTTGGATGCGGAATCAGGGCTTTATAATTATGATGCCAGGTTGTATGATCCGGTTATTGGGAGGTTTTCTAGTGCGGATTCAATTATTTCAGATTGGTTTATTTCAATTTCTTTAAACCGTTATGCCTATTGCGCAAACAACCCACTTATTTTTATTGATCCCAATGGACATGTTCATGCTTCTGTTGGATCAGTATCATTAGAAGTAGGCAAGGTTGCTATATCGAAAACTTTTGATGTTGTAACATTTGGTTGGCTTTATGATTTTGTTCTGGATAAAGTAATTCAAACTTTCGATGATATAGTTGAAAATAAAATTCATAACGATAACGAGGAAGATACTGACAATGATTCAACAGAAGGTGGCTGGTCAGGTAATAAAGGTACTCAGTCTAGTGGTGGTGAAGGAACTGATGCGGGAGGGGGAACAGGCCCTGGTGGTTCGTGTGAAAATCAGAGAGGGAATCAGATAGAAAATAATTTAGAGTAAAAGATGTATTAATAATATAAAATTGTTCTAATTGATTATTCAATTATATTGTCGGATTTTATTCTAATGCCTTAAGCTTAAATTTCATAGAACCTTTTAGGAGTGTTTAAATGATTTTAATACTGTCAGCTCTCGCTTTACCGCTAATAATATCAGGAGAAATTCAACTTGTCGGAGGAAAGAGAATTAAAAGTAAAAAAATAAGAATAATTGGCATACTACTATCGTTATTAATAATTGGCATAGATTTCTTTCCGAAAAAGATCTCTATTCCAATATATATAATAATAGTTTTTATATATATTTCATTATATTTTCAACTTAAAACTGAAGAAGATCCGAGTAAAGAAAAACTTAAAATGTATGGATTTAAGTCAATCGATGAGGAAAAAAGAACATATATTGAAGCGTTAAAAGGCATTTTTTCATTTCTAATTGTAATAGCGTTATTTGCATTTGGTGTATTGTTTGTAATTCGTGCATTTGTTTAAAAAGGGGTAACAGTTTAGGGGGGATTTAGGACAGGTAAATAATACGGACCTATAACCCATAATAAGGGTTTGGTGATCAAGCCGGTCAGTGAACAAGCCGACCCGCCGCACACGCAAGGATGGCAAGCAACCGTAAGATGCGCTGCGGGCGGGCCCTATGAACTCGCGAACGCGCTCAAACCGT
>JBNLFN010000141.1:0-14103 GCA_050305555.1 Desulfobacteraceae bacterium
CAACCGTAAGATGCGCTGCGGGCGGGCCCTATGAACTCGCGAACGCGCTCAAACCGTGCGGCCCGCTGATCCTTCGCTGCATCTAACGGTTGCTAAGCCACCCTTGCTCAACGTGCGCCGGGTCGGCTTGTTCACTGACCTACGGTTACAGATCCAAAAAAGCTGTTTAGATACGCCTTGTTTTGGGTTATAGGTCCGAAGAAAAAAAGATGGCATAAAATAGTCCCGGTCCTTAAGGCAGCGACGGGTTCGAGCTTCGCATAGCGATTCAACTCCCGTAACGCTTTGCCAATATCGTCGGAACAGGCCGGGACAGAGCCCGGCCCTACGAAGATCATCCACATGGCCACCATCGATTCAGCGCAGGTCCGAGCTCTGCGCCGACCTGTTGGAACGCCGAAGATTGGAAAAATGCAATGTCTGCCGCTGGCAACGCATTTAAAGCGGAATAAATACCTCCCCCTCCGGGGTTGACCCCATACCTGACTTTCTGAGTCAGGAAATTTACTTTGACAAAGATATCACCAGAAGTAACCCTCCCGCAGCTATCTCAACCAATATGACAATGGCGATTAACAGCCCGAGTGGTTTGAAAGACGTTTTTTTCATCGTTCACCCCAGTATATAATCATGTTTCGAAAAGATATGGCTATTGATTCCGTTTAAATTAGGATTTGAGTATGTTTTTAGGCAGCCGTTTGGCCACGATTGCTTTTTTGAAAGCCGCTACCGGACCGATCCGATTGCGGAAAGATGTAAACAGTGCTGAATAAAGATCACCTTTGGCAAAGTTCGACCAGTACGCCGCCGGTGGCTTTGGGGTGCAGAAAGGCGATTTGGGCACCGCCCGCACCGATTCGCGGGGTTTCGTCGATCAGACGGATGCCGCTCTCCTTGAGCTCTTTCAGCGCCTCGTCGATATTTTCCACTCGAAAAGCAATATGTTGAATACCGGCCCCCTTTTTTTCAATGTAACGTGCCACCGGGCCATCGGGCGCCGTGGATTCAAGCAATTCAACCTCGCTCTCGCCAACGGGGAAAAAGGCTGTGGTGACCTTTTGGGCGTCCACCGTTTCCTGGCCCTCGAATGGCAGCCCCAAAACATCTGTCCAGAACTTTTTACCATCGTCAATGCTGTTGACGGCTATTCCCAGGTGGTCGATTTTTAGAATTTTCATTTTTGCACCCTCGTCGTGTTTATCCCCTTAAATTTCTCAATTGATCAAAAATAAGAACCCCAAAAAAAGCCCGCTCTGCAGGGTGGCGGCTTCTTTTCTAACACCTCATTTTGGAGTTCGCAGACCCGCCTGTCAAGCAGAGATTGGGAATCCAATTTAAACGCGACGGGTTTTATGATGATAAGGAATCTATGCATCAATTTGTGAGCCCGCCCCCTTGCCACCAGCTTCTATTCCATATTCTTTATCCAATCTTTACCATCCCTTTATCCAAACTTTAAAGGCGGTGCTTACTCTCTTGTCAATCAAACAACTCATTAAAACAGGAAAGGAAGGTGTTCAATGAAGGGACTGCGTAATATTTGGGTTCTCGCCGTGGGGCTGGTTTTGCTGAGCTGGGTGTCAGCCTGCGCCGGAACCGTTGACATGATGGGTAAAAAGGACACCATGGCAAAGAACGACACGATGACCAAGGACGATGCGATGGCCAAAGACGGCATGATGGACAAACACAAGGACATGGCATCCCCGGAGAAAAGCGGGATGGGGATGGAAAAAATGAAAGATGTCATGCTCATGGGTAGCGGCGGGCATCATGCAGCCGGAAAGGTCTCGTTCGGGATGGCCATGAAGGACACGCATGTACTGACCTTGAGCGATATCGAAGTGGACAAGGTGCCCGATGGCTATGTTTACCTGACCCGGGACGGGGATTGGATGCACGGTGTGCAACTGGGCATGTTGAAACAATTCACCGGTACGGTTTCCTTTGATCTGCCAGCCGGCGTCAGTCCGGATGCCTACGACACCGTAGTGATCTGGTGCCGGAAGTTTAATGTGGAGATCGGCCGGGCGCACTATGGCAAAAAGATGATGTAAAACTGAAAAAGGCAAGCAACCGTAAGATGCGCTGCGGGCGGCCCATAGGAACTCGCGAACCCGCTCAAACCGTGCGGCCCGCTGATCCTTCGCTGCATCTAACGGTTGCTAAGCCACCCTTGCTCAACATGCGGCGGATCGGCTTGGTCACTGACCTCCGGCAACACATGCAAAAAATCTGCTTCTATACGCCTTGTTTTGGGTGATAGGTCCGTAAAAATATGAAGCTATTTTTACGCGAGCCCTAAGAGGCGGCGACAATATAATCGATCCAATTCATTTTCCCATATTGTTCCAAATAGTGTTCAAACGCCTCAGGCGGAAGCGGCTTACTAAACAAGTACCCCTGAGCTTCGTTGCATCTGCAAGCGGAAAGAAATTTAAGATGCGAATCATTTTCCACACCTTCGGCAACAACTTTAAGCCCGAAACTGGAAGCTAATGCAACAGTAGACAAAACAATTTTTGAACTGGCCTCATTTTCCGGAATATCTTTCACAAAAGATCTGTCGATTTTCATCTCATTCAAGGGCAGCCGCTGTAAATATCTTATGGAGGAATAGCCGGTCCCAAAGTCATCCATGGACCAATGTACACCTATCTCGGATATACGTTCCATCGTCGCGATGGTCTTTTCTACATCGAAGACCATGATATTTTCCGTAATTTCCAGTGTCAAGGATTCCGGCGGCAAACCTGTTGCGGAAAGAACCTCTTCAACAATACTTTGGATCGGGTCGTTCAGTATTTGTTTGGGCGACAGGTTAACAGCAACCGACAAATCTCCATATCCACTGTTTCTCCATGCCTGGGTTTGCTCACATGCCCGATAAAGCACCCAGGTTCCGATTTCCGATATGGCACCGGTCTCTTCCGCTATGGGTATAAATTCATCGGGTGGCACCAATCCGGTCCCATTTCGATTCCAGCGGATAAGTGCTTCCGCGCCGGACAGAAAGCCCGTGTCGATATTGACCTTGGGTTGATAATACAGCTCGAATTCGTTACGCTTTATCGCTTGGCGCAGGTCCGACTCCAAAGAAACGCGACTCAGCATATTTTGATTCATTTCATCAGTGAATAATGCAAATTGATTTTTCCCTTCTTTTTTGGCTTTATACATGGCCATATCGGCGAATTTGATAAGATCTTCGGCCGAGTCGCCATCTTCCGGGAAAAAGGTTACCCCGATACTGACATTTGTGGCATACTCATTTTCCGATAGTTGAAATGGCCTGTTCAAATCTTCAATAATTCTTCGGGCCAAGTGGGCTGCATTTTCAACCGGATCATTGAGATCGGACATCAGTATAATAAACTCATCTCCACCCAATCGGGCCACGGTGTCTTCTTCGCGACAAATTTTGGATAAGCGTTCCGCGACACCTTGGAGCAGTAAATCACCGGTTCGGTGTCCCAAGGTGTCATTAACTATTTTAAAGTTATCCAAGTCGAGAAAAAGGACAGCCAGTTTAATATCATGCCGTATAGCCCTGGAGAGCGCCATGGACAAGCGGTCATGAAATAGTTGCCGGTTTGGAAGCCCGGTTAAGGCATCGTGATGGGCCTGATATTCGAGTTTTTCATGACTTTTTTTGACCTCTGAAATATCGTGAAACACAGCAACGTAATGTTCGGTTTCCCCATTAAAGTTTTGGATTGCAGAAATGGACAACCATTCCGGATAGGTTTCACCGTTCTTTCGACGGTTCCAGATTTCACCCTCCCATTTTCCGTTTTGAAGGATGGCGTCCCACATGGATTTATAAAAAGCGCTGTCATGCCGGTTGGATTTCAGGAGTCTGGGATTTTTTCCGACGACATCTTCGCAACGATAGCCGGTAATCGCCGAAAAGGCGTTATTGACTTTCACGATCGTTCCGTTGGTATCCGTAATTGTGATCCCTTCAATGCTATTATCGAAAATGCTTGCGCCAAGTTTGAGCTCCTCATACATGACTGCTTTTTTAATCACTGCCGCCATATGATCGGCCAGCTTTGAAACGATTTTCTCATCCTGTTCTGAAAAATCCGGGTCGCCTGCTTCCTTTGTAAGATAGAGACTCCCTAAAAGTTCACCCTGGTGGATTAGCGGAACGCCAAGGAACGCTGTCATGGGAATGTGCCCTTTGGGAAAGCCGCATGATTCAGGGTGTTTTAATAAATCCGGTAATCGGCAAGGTTTTTTATCAACGCCGATAGAATTCAATAACAAGCTTTTGGGCATGCTTGCTTCGATGCCGCTGACCTTTTTATCGGTCAATCCATCTGTCAAAAAAGTGTCAGCTGCACCGTTTTTGACAACCGATAAAGCGCCATACTTTGCATTGCTCAGCCGTTTAGCTGATTTCAATGCTTCTTTTAAAGTGTCGGAAAAATCCAACTGTCCCGATATGACCGAACTGTTGACCATCAAACTGTCATTTAAACGCGCCGCATCTTCCATAATTGCAATAGAAAGCTGATTTACAATTTTATTGCGAACGAAAAACCACGCCATTATGGCACCGGCAAAGGCAAGCAGTACAGATAGGGAAAGGCTAATCCAAAGCAACCTGGTATTACGCTGAGCAAGCTCCAGGGAAGAAACGTGCGACATAATGATCCAATAGTATTGATCAGGGTCGAAGAAATTTACACTACGGTCCTCCCGAGCCTGGTTTATTCTGAGTCGATGGATGCTTTCTGCAAGGGGAAAGATTTTCTTGAAGGCAAATAACCCGTGTTCAGTCCGGAATTTTCCTTCCTTTCTTTTTAAAATCATGTTCCATTCGTTGGGGAATTTGTGCCTAAAGGTGCTTTCTTTTCTGGTTTCATACATAAATCCCCAATTCATGTCAGGATTTTTCGAATATAACCAATAGCCCTTATCATTTATTAGCCAGGTTGAGTATTTGGCATCTGCGAAGGCTGTTTTCATTCTGTCGAAAAGGACGTCACCTCTATAGTTTAAAACAACGGCGCCTCCTTTTTTACCATCTTTTCTATATACGGGTGTGCAGAATCTCAGGACGGGTTTAATGGGAATTTCTATTTTGCCATTTTCAACATTGAGATCAAAGGGAGAAATATAACTCCCGCCATTGGGCATCATCAGGGTCTCTTTGAAATAGTATCTGTTTTTTTTGTTTTGAAGTCGGTCTTTGGGTGTGATGTATGAGGCGCCGGGTCGATAATTGATTCGGGCCATTTCCATCCCGGTTTCGTCGATATAACGTATTTGATCGTATATCTTTTTATATGAACAATATGATAATAGCTCCTGTTGGAGATTGGAAAGTGCACCTGGATCCTTCGATTCGACAAATGTCCTGAGTTCATGCTCTTCGCGGACATGAAAAAGATCGCCGAAAACCGCTTCCATTTCCACCATGATTAGCTCTTTTTTTATCCCCAATTTCATCTGTTCTTCCCGCATTAACCACTTAAGATCCTGATGGACCAGTATCATATATAGTCCAATGACCAATCCGATAGATAATAGGGCCAATGGGATGAAATAAAGGGGTGTCAACTTAAGCATTTGCCTTAAGTCCGGCTTGATGCCCTTTTTAATGCGATGGTGACTGATCCGGTTATCCATGGGTCTTCCTATGGTTTCATAACACGCCAGAACAATGGCGTTTAATTTAAACAGCGGCTTCCAATTGAGCTTTCCGTACAAAATTACCATTGACCCGATTAAACCGGGTCAATGGTAACAATCTATATTTCGGAGAGTTATTGTATTTCTTTAAAACTTTCTTTTTATGGGGGAACTTTGGCATGTTTCATGACGGTCTTGAAGGCATGGATATTGACGGTCTCAGCCTGGTCAACGCCGGGAGTTTCACACCGCTGGACGATTATTTGAGTCGCTTCGATGTGGTTCTGGTTGCTTCGGCCGGTGATTTTGCCGACCGACCCTTTTGGGAGATCGTTTGGCGGACTACGTGGATGCCGGGGGCGGTGTGGGCCTATTCGCCGGTTCATTGGCGTTCGGCAGTGACGCAGGCCTTGGCGGAAGCATCATCGATCCGGATTACTCCCCTTTGGGACCGGCCGCAATGGCGCGTGCAATATCAACATCCGCCGCTTTTGAAAGCCGTGACATCACCGACGGGATTGCCATACTGGCAACGAATCGTGTAATGCAGCAAACAGCGCTTCAAGGCGCCGGCATGTCCTTGGGTACTTATGACACCGGTTCTCTGCTGGGTGCTTTCAAACTTTATACCCGCCAAGTTTTACGGAGCAACTAAAATCGATACAAAACACCCGCCACCTGATCCACCCGATCCATTGCCGGTTCCGTCAGGAGTCATGCTCACTCCGCCGGTGCCTTGAATGGAAAAATCGTAGGGATTTTCATCGGCGTCGTTGTTGGCAACGCTGATGACGGCAGTGCGCAGTCCGTCGGCCTGGGGGGCGAAGGTGATCTCAAAGGTGGTTTGCCCTGCAGCAGGAATGGATGTGGCCGGTGTTGCGGACACGGAGAAGTCATTGGCGTGCATGCCGCTGATTTCAACCCCTGGCATGCCCGTTAGGCTCAACGGCAAGCCGCCCACGTTTTGGATGGTAAAGATGTGACGGGAATCACTCGCTGCGGCCACCGAGCCGAAGTCTGTCAGATTGTTCAAATCGCAGGCGGTATCGCCGTCGGCTATGGGTTGTCCGTTGCCGAATAGGGCGATCTCCGGTGCCGGTGGACTGCCGTCAGCCTCATAAGCGCCGATGTCGGGTTGGCCGTCGGATGGGCGTGTCTGGGCTGTGCCGGCATCCTCCACGGCATGCCGTGGAGGATGCATGAGCGGCAAGAGCAGGGGCGCGGGAAAGTTGTATCCCGGTGGGCTCGCAGGTGCTGCAGTCCCATGGTCAATAAGATCGCTGCCGGCCGCAGGGCTGAAATCCGGCCCGGAGATATCGGTAAATCCGGGTGTTGCGCCCATGCGGGTGCTGGTCCATTGAAGCGGTACGTCAGACGTACCGGTGGGGACCCAATTATAACTGCCGGCGATGATCTCAACACCTGTCGCCCAATCCGCGTCCACCGTGCGAATGACATCCACGGTCCCGCCAATGGCGGACATCATCACATTGTTGTGCATTTCAATGCTCTCGATACCTTCAAACAGACGAAAGACCGAAGAGGAGTGGCTGATAATGGTGTTGTTGACAAAACGGTACCGCCCGTTGGTTTCGCCCGTACCGTCACCTCCCACGCGGGCGACAAAGCCCGCGCGGGTTTTGCGCAGCACATTGCCGACGACATCGCTGTCTTCGCGCACCAGGCCGTTGTCGCCACCGTCGGGTCCGATCAGCTCCAACTCGTGGTAATAGGCGCCTTCTATCCAGTTGTAGTAAATCTCGTTGCGCTCGGCCCTGGATTTGACATTGTTGCCGCCGTTGCCATCGTGCACATAGCAGTGCTGCATGCGAAAAATACTGCCCGGAGAATTGACTTCATCGGTGGCCATGTAGATCTGGTGGTGGTAGGTACCGTCGCCGCAGCCGTATACCTCAACAAACTCCATGGTCAAAGAGCCCGATCCCTGGTCCGCGCCCAGGATACCGTGCGCCGGGCAGTCGTAAACCCGTACATCCCGAAGGGTCAGGTCGTCGGCCTGGTGGTAAATGCCCCTGGATGTGCCGCCGGTAATCACGAACCCTTCGAAGACATAATGATCCGCGCCATCACCGCTATAGGGATAGGGCGTCTGAAACGTTACGGTGTTCGTTCCGCCGGAGATCACGGGGCGGTTGTTATTTACCCGGATACCGCGAATGGTGATTTTGTCCAGCGGGTCTCCAGGGCGCGTAAACACGACATCACCCGGGTAGCTCACATCACCCTCCACTTCCACCACATCGCCGGGATTCAGTAGATTGACCACGCTCTGGAGGTTGGTATAGGTCTGTCCCGGGCCGACCTGAAAAGTGGTCGCAAGACTTTGGGCCGCTGCCAATGAAAGGAGCAGGCACACGAAAATCATTCGACAGATGGTTTGCATCGCACTCTCCACAAGCCATGGACTATGGGTCAGGTAAAAAATATTCATCTCCGGAAGGAGATGGCGCTCAGGTGGTACTATTCAGCAAATTTTGTGCCCAAAACATGAATCTTATAATCTAATTAAATAACAATATGTTGATAGTGACATGGAATATCACGGGCGTAAAAAGCTTGACAAAAGTGCACTTTTGGGTGCCTGACGGATCTCAACATGAGCAAAGATTGCAAAGGAAGGGCAGGGTTTATTGACAAGGGCATAACTTATCCCGTATCTATGTGATTTTCAGGGAGAAGCTAGGGCTTGGCCATTTATCTTTGAAGGAGAGCGACCATGAACGATAGTGCTAAAAACCAAAATGAAAACGCGACTCAAAAAGAACCGATCCGATGGGTAACTGCTCCGCTTTCTCTGGATAAGCTTAGAATTACTGCAGGACACGAGAAAGCGGCAAATGAACTTGTGCCGATTATACGCCAAGCGCTCAAGACCCATGCAAAAGTCATCTTTGCTGCCGGAGGAGAATCGGGCACGGGAAAAAGCGAAGTCGCCTACCTTGTGGGAGAGACACTTGACAAACAGGGGATCCCAACGATTGCGTGGTCCTTTGACAATGCCTATGTGACCACACCTGCCGAGCGGGAGCAAAAGCGGGCACAAGATTACGATAACAACGTGGGCTTGAATGAAATGAACACCGCTCGGATTAAAGAAGTGATCTCCTGTTTTGAGCAGGATAAGCCTGTTACGGTCCCTGTCATCATTATCAACGAAGATGGCTCCCGGCCGGTCAAGCAAATCACGCTGGAAATGGAAGGCAAAAAGGTGCTGATTTTTGATGGCCTCTACGCGGCTTTAGCCGGGCAGATCAAAACGAACGACCGCAAAATAGCCCGTGTGATTGTGATGAACGAAAAAAAATTCAATTTGGCGGCTCAAAAAGAGAGAGGGAAAGAAAAAGTCAACGACCACCGCATGAAGGTTCTCGAAAGAGAGTGCCGGGCGGTAAGATCCCTCTGGCCCTACGTCACACACAAAATTACCGAAGCGTGGCAGGTTTCCGCCTACACGCATCGCCGATAATCGGAGCGTGCCCCCTATTTCCGGGTGGGTATCTTGAACACCATTTCCGTATCGTAGGCAACCACATGTTCGCGACCCGCCATCACGATTACCACATTTTCTTTTGGCGGGTGCATACGAACTTCCCGGGAAACGCTCAATTTAAGCGTGTCTCCAATGGCTTCGATGTGGTAACGATCTCCCCTGATCAGGACGCTGAATTTCAGGGATTCCCAGGTTTCCGGCAAACCCGGGTTCATTGAAAGTGGGTCGTCCTGCCAGTTGATTCCTGCAAAGTTGGTCACCACGCCTTTGAGGCAACCGCCCATGACGCCAAGATGGATGCCTTCCGCGGTAGTGCCTCCCTGGGTATCCGCCAAATCACTGATCAGGGCCTGACGGTAGAATGCCCAGCTATCTGCGGTTCTTCCGGCATTGGCAAGCACCATGGCATGAGTAATAGAACTCAATGTGGAACCGTGGGACGTCCGGGGTAAATGGTGGTTGATATTTTTCAGCAAATGATCTTGCGGCAATGCATATCCCATCATCCCTGCAACGCGCCTGACTTCATCAGGCCCCAGATTATAATAGGCCATCAAGGTATCCGCCTGCTTTTGCACCTGATAATCGTCCGGGTCCATGCCCACGGCCCTGAGGCGACGATCAGATCTTCCCGGTGTGTAGACGATGGAAAACAGATCATATTCCTTGCCGTCCTGCACCACCTTCAGGCCTTTGACATCATCCGGACCTTTAAGATCAAACCAATCCGCGTGATTGGCAATAACGCCCTCTGCATTGATATGCAGTGAAAGCTGTTGGCGAATCATGTGCCAACGATCATAGGCATGGGTCATCTCTTTTTCGGTAACCCCCATGTTTCGGTAGGCTGCTTCGAGGGCGAGAGGGTCCGCGGCTTTCATGGCCGTCACCATCTGTTCGGCCTTTTCCAGGACCCAGGCCAGCATGATATGGGTGTAGGCATTGTCCCTTACCCCGCATTTGCGCTTGCCTTCGTGGAACTCGTTGGGCCCCATTACGCCGTCAATGGAATAACGGCCGGTTTGGGGATCGTCCTCACACATGCTGACGAAAAAACGACAGATATCGAGAACCATTTCCACACCCATCCCACGAAACTGGACCTCTCCGGTGGTTTCTAAAAAATCGAGCACATTATAAGCAATGGCCAGGGAGACATGCCGCTGGCGGCAGCTATTGTCGGGGTCCCATTTGCCCGACACCGGATTGAAGCGCGTGGTCTGTGTCTGTTCGTCCCCATCAATGCCTGCCTGCCAGGGAAACATGGCCCCTTGATAGTGATGCTGCCGTGCCGCCGCTCTGGCCGCACCCAGGCCATGGTAACGATGCTGCAACAGCGATTGGGTGATCTGGGGATATTGCAAGGAGATCCCGGGATAATAAAGAATATCATCCCAGAATTCATGGCCCCGGTATGTTTCGCCGGTAAGACCCCGCGGGCCAATGCCGCCATCGTTATGTTCCGAGCCCATCACAAACAGATGATAGGTCGCCAGGTTCAATGCCTGCTGTCCCAGCCGGTCGCCGATCACGTGGATACCCGCTTTTTCCCAAATATCTGCCCATTTCAAAGCGGAGGGCTCAAAGACGTCTGAAAATGAGGCCAGCTCCGCAATCGTTTTATGGGCATCGTCCAAGGTGGCGGGTGTTCCATTGCACCCCTTACGGGTATGAAGGCCAACCAGTTTGTGCACAACAAGGGTTTGGCCTTGGTTTACGTTTTGGCTGAATGCGGCATCGACGCGTCGGTCAGCCGTTACGATATCAAAGTCCGGCTGTCGCCGTTCACCGTCCAGTTCTACAATAACGCGCGCTACGGCGGTAATTTCTGCCGGCCTCAGGGCCTTTCCCGGCACTGTTGATGGACGGGTCTGCACGCTCACATAAAAAACGCCATCTGCCGCTCCGCCTTCGGCTAATCTGTCCAGATGATGCTGATCAAGTTTGGCATAGCGACTCACACCATCATTTATGTGATCGGCATGCAAACCCGCTTTAACGACGATCACCCCTGAATAATTGAGCGGCGTCACACTGTATTCAACAGCCGCCAAGTGCTTGTCCGCCATACTGGCACAATGCCGGGCAGCAACCTGTGTTTCCTTTCCATCCGAATGGCGAAACGTCAGCAGCCGGGTAAATGCGCCATCCATGAAATGGATATCTTTTTCATAACGCAACAGTTCGGATTCATGGGGTTTAAACCAGTCACTCCCATCAATTTTAAAGGTGAGCGGAAGCCAGTTGATAACGTTGACCAGATCTTCATTGAAAACCGGCTGGCCCGCGATCACCGATTTTCGCGTATTGCGTATCGTAGAAAAATAGGTTCCGGCATATCCCCAGGCATCCGGTCCCTGCCGTTCTTCATAATCGGCGCCCCGGGTGCAAAAATAGCCGTTTCCAACGGTCTGCAGCGCCTGTTCGGCCCTGAATCTGGCTCTCAATATCTCCGGATCCGCCTCCGGATCTTTTTGCATCGGTGTCCCCATATAGGTGAGCCGCTGGCATGTCTTGGCAAGTCTTTCGAGATACCAGAGATTCATCTCCGCAAGCGGATCGGCCCAATCCCCGATATCCGTCAGCACCATGTCTGCGCCATTTTCTCTGAGTTCCTGGTGGTTATCGGATCTGGCAAGACCTACCACCAGGCCGAAATTGCCTTTCTTACCGGCTTGAACACCCGATGTGGCATCTTCAAAAACGATGGCGCGATGAACCGGAACGCCCATCCTTTGGGCGGCTTCCACAAAAATGTCAGGTGCCGGTTTTCCCTCCAGTCCCATCTGCTCTCGGACGATACCATCAATAATCAGGTGCTCGTCGAATAGCTCCATCAGCTGGGCTTTCTTAAGGATTTTTTTGGCGTTTTTACTAGACGAAGCAATTCCGATATGAATCCCTTTTTCCTTGGCCGTGCGTATCATATCAAGGGTATGCTGAAATTTAACGATTTCAACAGAATCATCATTCAGATGGTCGTTAATCCACTTGTCTTTAATGTCTCCAACCTTACGAACGATGATATCACCCAGGACCACCGGTCTGTTGGCAAGGGTGTTAAGCAGCAGTTCAAGGTGCTCAGGATCGATCGCGCATTGGTCCAGCAACTTGCCGAGTTTTTCTGGATCATTAGAACACTGGTCGATAATTTTTTTGATATTTTCCGAAGTGATGGGGCTAAACGGCAAATGCGCATCCGTCTGAATGGGTGAAGCGATGAACTGTATGAAAGTCGATAGGTGAGTGCTCCCGGTGGCGCCATTCCGGACTTGATCCGCCATTTTAGCACCCAGCCAATTCTCACCGTCTCCAAGTGCATCAATAAATGAACGAACACCATCATAGCGAGGTTTGCCGTCGACATAATCCAGATAATGCTTTTCGCTAAATTCTTCCGGGGCGCTATGGGAAAGCAAATGGCTTTGCTTAAGAGATGCCATCATTTTATCAAATGTAATTTTCCAACCGTCAAAGTGCAACTTTGCGGTCGAGGTGATCACACCGTCGAGATCAAAAATCATTGCATCAAACTCAAATTCCTTTGAAGCGGTATATTGACTGGCTTTTGTCACTTTCGCTCTACGGCGATTAACTTCATCATTTTTCAGATTCATATGCTTCCCATTTTAAAATGTAAAATTGCTTCAGGATCATTTCTCCGGTCCAAATCCCCAAAAGTGGCGACTTTGCAAAAAGTCCGACTTTTTTGAAAATATAGCAGCATTGTGACAAAATACAAGCTCGCTTAAGTCACCCGTTGGAAAACAGGCTTTTTGGGGTGACATCACCCACTAACTAATATATAAAATTATTAAAATGTAACTGAAATTACGGCCAAAAGCGAGTATTTATGCATTCCCATTCAAAGTTACCGGGCCGGAAGCATGGTCATCCGCCACAATATCCGGTAAGCCGAGCTGAGACAACTCAACAGCCCGTAGCGGCGGACAACCCAACGGAAAATAGATCAGACCCGGATACGACCTTGGCGGTCAGAAGCTCCTTTCCCATGGGATGGGTGCTTCCGCCGGGAAAAGAAATGACGTTTGAAGAGGTGCGCAAAAGAAAATTGTTTGCGGCCCTGATCGTTCCCGGCATCATTATAATGGCCGCTTTCGGAAGCTTCCACCTGTACCATCACAACTTTCTGGAAGGATACTTGGATCTGCTCGCCAGCCTCTGGTTGATCCTCAGCTTTCTGGGACTGCGGTTGACGAACAAAGGGCTGGTGATTTATCGCATCAACACCACCTTGTTGGGCTTGCTGTTCCTTTTTTTAGCGGCCAAGGGCGGCGTTGAGGGCAACAAGCTCCTGTGGGTGTTCAGCTACCCGCTGATTGCATTCTATACCCTGGGTATTCCGGAAGGCCTGATCTGGACCGGTGTGGTTTTTATTCTCTGTTTCGTCATGCTTTTCTCACCGTTGGCGCAGGATTGGGTGCATGCCTACAGCCTGGAATTCAAAATCCGGTTCAGTGTCGCATTCATATTGGTTGCCTGCATGACCTACATCTATGAATCCGCTCGCAGAAGCTCCCAATCCAGCCTCGAAAACGAACAGCAGAACCTGCAGACCGAAAAAGGAAAGCTGGCGCAAATGACGCACAGCGTGCAAGCAGCCAACCGCGCCCTCACCCGCAGCGAGCAGCGCCTGAAACAAGCCCAGAGTATCGCCCGGGTGGGCAATTTTGAATATGACCCGGAAGCGGACCGCCTATGGGGGTCTGAGGAGGCCCTGCGAATTCTGGGCCTGGACAGGATTGAGCGCCCGCTAGATTTGAACGACCTTAAAGATCGGGCACCGGAATTTTATGCCTTCCTCGCCGGCCTCATAACCTGGGAAGACAACGCATGCAGATTTCGGCTGACGCCATCCGAAACGGGGAATGCGGCGCAAGAGGAGAAAATGGTGTACGCCCGGGCGGAAAGCGACAATGTTCCGGACA
>JBNLFN010000142.1:0-36821 GCA_050305555.1 Desulfobacteraceae bacterium
TTTTTCAACATTTAAAATCTTTCCTTTGAGCGGCAGGATGGCTTGAAATTTTCGATCTCTTCCTTGTTTAGCGGAACCGCCAGCGGAATCTCCCTCCACAATAAAAATTTCTCTCTGCGCTGGATCCGATATTTGACACTCTGCTAATTTTCCCGGCAAGCTCGCATCCACCAAAGCACCGGTATTGCGTGCAAGATCCCTGGCGCGTTTGGCTGCATCTCTGGCTCTGGCAGCATCCACGGCTTTGCCAATGATTTTTTTGGCTATGGCCGGGTTTTCTTCTAAAAAACTACTGAGTTTTTCATTAACCAAAGACTCGACCAGCCCCTTGACCTCGCTGTTGCCTAACTTAGTTTTTGTTTGACCTTCAAATTGGGGTGATTTGATACGGACGCTGATAATAGCGGTCAATCCCTCACGCACATCGTCACCGCTTATTTTGGACATTAAATTTTTGGGTAATTTTCCATTGGAAACATATTGATTTAACGTTCTTGTCAGCGCTGCTTTGAAGCCGACCAGATGAAAACCACCTTCCATAGTGTTTATATTATTTGCAAAAGTAAATAACTTTTCTTTGTACGTGTCGTTATATTGAATGGCGACTTCTATTTGCACATCATTGCGGTCACCATCAATGAATATGGGTTTGTGCATGACGACATGTCGACGATTCAAATACTCTACAAACGATACAATGCCGCCTCTATAGAAAAATTCTTCTTTTTTATCTGAACGCTCATCTTCAAAAATTATGCGAATACCTTTGTTTAAAAAAGCGAGTTCTCGCAGCCTTCGCACCAGTGTTTCATAATTAAATTCAATGGTATTAAAAATGGTTTCATCGGGTATAAAATGAATTTTGGTACCGTTCTTTTTTGTTTTGCCGATTGTGGTCAATTCACTTGTCTTGATGCCCTTTTCAAAGGTTTGATAATAAATGTCCCCCTTTTGATAAATTTCAGCTTCCAATCGTGACGAAAGTGCATTAACCACGGAAACACCGACACCGTGAAGACCGCCGGACACTTTGTATGTGTCGTTGTCGAATTTTCCACCGGCATGCAGTTTGGTCAAAACCACTTCAACTGCCGGTACCTTCTCGGTTTTATGCACATCAACCGGAATACCTCTGCCGTTATCTTCTACACTCACACTATTATCTGTGTGGACCATTACATTGATCCGGTCACAGTAACCGGCCATGGCTTCATCAATGCTATTATCTACAACCTCATAGACAAGGTGATGTAAACCGGCTACATCTACATTTCCAATATACATGGAAGGACGCAGACGGACAGGTTCTAACCCTTCTAAAACATCAATACTGCTGGCATCATATTTGTTTTCCATCATACTCTCATTGGCATTATTGCACTTAAATAGGATTGATCATCGGTGCCTTCAATCAGACACGGTTTTTCTTCACTGACTATATTGATAACCACTTTTTTATCATCTATGCTGTTGATGCTATCGATGAAAAATTTGGGATTGAAGGCGGCCTCTAATTTACCCCCCTTGTATTCAATTTCCATATCTTCCTTAGACTCTCCCAGATCCGGATTAGTGGCATCTATTGTAAGTTCGTTGGCATCAAATGTAAACATGGCCGCCCGGTAACTGTCACTGCATAAAATAGACATGCGCTTAACCATGTTTAAAAACATCTCTTTATCAACGGTTATACGGTGCCCTTCCTCTCTAAAAATTATTTCTTCATATTTTGGAAATTGGCCTTCCAACATTCTGATGCACAGGGTTTCCGTACTGTTTTTGACCACAAAATAGCTATCGTGGATACCAACTTGCATGCTGCCGCCGGCATCTAAAAACTTACTGATTTCATGCAACCCCTTTTTGGGTACCAGCACCCCTGGTGCGGATACTATTTTTACATCCTCGGGTTGGACAAAATCATATTTGGAGAGCCGGCTGCCGTCGGTAGATAGCATCCGAAGAACCGCCGGTTGTTTATCGCCGAACATTTCAAAATAAACACCATTGATATGTGCTTTTTTATCCTCTCCAACACCACTGATCGTGATGCTTTTATCGATCATCTTTTTAAGGCCCGCGGCATCCACATCAAAATAATCCAGCGACTCAATGGTCGGTGTTTGGGGAAAATCATCTGGATTCATGCCTTTTAAATTATATTGAACTTTTTGATTACCAATATCGATGCGTCGATTGTCGCTCTCATTTATTTCAATTTCAGTATTGGGAAATTCGCGTACAATTTCATAGAATTTACGAGCACTTAAAGCAATTATACCCGAGGACTCAACTTTGGCGGGAAAGCGCCCTTCATAAGCGGTTTCCAAATCCGTGGCCACAATGTTTAGGGTGCCATCAGAAGCGGTGATTAAAATACATTCCGTAATGGCCAAACTGCTGCGTCGACCTGCTAAACCTTGAATTTTAGAAAGTACGTCAATGAGGTCATTTTTCTGAATTGTAAACTTCATTTTTCCTTCCTTATATATTTTAATATTGTAGGTTTATTATTAGTATTAGAGATTGTTTAAATGTTCAAAAAATTAATAATATACTGATATTTTATACAAATAAGAATATTTTGTTGTTGATAAATATACCCATTATATTGTTTAAAAACTGCCCTTTATTAATGGCCTTTAAATATACGTTGATAAGTGACAACTTATCAACAATGTTTGATTCACTTATCCATACTTGATTTAGGAAAATTGTTTATAAAAAATTAAGAGTTCCTTAATTGGAGTTTACCCACTTTTGGATAGCTGATTTTTTTTCAGGCCATTGGTCGGACAAACGCAAATTAACGAAGTAGCAATATAAACCATCTAAAAAAACAATTGGTTTTTCTAAAAGATAGAGTTTTTCCAAAACCAACCCTTCTTTATCCTCTGCTTGTTCTGATGCACCTGTTTCAGGTAATTTAAGCCCTGAAAAATTGAGGCTTTCGCCTTTGAGGGAAAATTGCCATTCGAGTGAAGCACATTTAAAAATCAAGTTAATATCAACAACGGCCGCACCTTTCTTCAAAGCCAGCAGTGCCTCTTCCAAGCCCGCTGCATCTCCTTTGATGGTGATGGTTTCCACGCTGTTGCCCGATCGGTTTTCGAGCACCATACGGTTGCCGATAAACAGTTCAACCGTATCGTCGTCAAGGATCTGCAATGCGGACGGCTCATTTTCAATGGCAAACCATATCCAGGTTAAAAACTCATTTCCTAAAAAACGATAGCGATTATAAGCGACAGCGATATCAAGCATATTATTCGTTTAAGCGTCTATTTGGTCAGTTGATAATTTGGCCAGGGCATCCAAATGGCTGGTTGAGAGTCGATTATCCATAGCGGCCATGGTGTATGGGATGCAACGGACCAGGCTGACGCCAAAGGACCGGAGAAACAATGTTTCCAGAGCCTCATTGGCGCCTTTGAGGTTGGAAAAAAACCACAACTCGCCCTTTTCATATTGCCAGACCACATCGTAAACATTGGGAGTGGCCGGCATCTTAAGATTTAACATGTTGAGCACATGATCCTTGATGATACGTTTTTCATTGGCTGATAGAAAATCGCGGCCCAACTCTTTAAGCCTGTTCGTGCACGCCAAAGCAAAATGTTTCTGCACCATTTTAGAAGGGATTGTTTTTTTGTCGATGCGCAAGGCAAAAACAATATAGGTACCCAGCATAAAGCTGGAACCTTCGAAATTACTTTGATATGGATCCTGGAAGCTGGCCCAACCCATGGACTGCTCTGAAGGGTTGTCATCTATATCGGCAATGGTGTTCTTTTTTAACCCTGCTGCAATGGTATCCAGGAGAGGATCTTCAATTTTCCCATCCACTTTAAATCGCGTAAGTGATGTGCTTGCCGACAAGAGCCCCATATCTGTCCCCACAACAACATATTGTGTTCAACATCCAAAAAGTGGCTAAATATAGCTGTTATACCCATATAAAACAAGCACTTTTTGGGTTATTCTGAGGGACCTCAATAAAAACAGAATATTTTATAACATGTTAAAATAAAAATATAAAAAGGATTGTAAAAACGCCGGAAAACCGAGCAGGGATACATGTTGCCAATCTTGGGTGGATGCCATCTATTTCACTTTGGGTGCAACGCGACCGGCAAGGGTCTGTCCAGGATTTGAATGGATCTGGACGGCTTGTTCACAGCGGCACAAGCGGCAGCGTGTTTCACTGCAATGCTGACATCCAAAACAATCTTTACAGACGTGTTTTTGGCTTTGCCCGGAAGCTTCGGGGAAATAGACTTTAGCTTTAACCTCTGGAAGCGTTTGCCAAGCCATGGTTACCGTCCCTTTAGTTGTCAAACGTTTCGCAACAACCGACAAACCGCGTCAATCGGTGCGCATGCATTCGTGTATTAAATAGATGTGACCTTCATAGGTTAGATCGGGATCCTTTTTTGTCAAATAGACTTTATGCGATCTTGTAGGACGCCTGAATGATGGGGGCTTGACAGTTTTTCAATCCATATGCAACACTATTGACTCTAATGACTTGTTTTTCAAAAAAATGTTCCATATGCAGCCCTTCTGGAAATGACATTAAGCGCTAATCCAAAAAGAGACTCTCATGAAAAAAGAACTTTATAAAAAAATGGAGAAGCTATTTCCTTTGATAAAGCATCGCTATCAAGAGGTCAGCCCAGCCGAGATCACCATCTGCCAGTTAGCCCGGGGAAATACTTTTAATATGCGCGTGGTGGGGCTAGAGGCCATTAAGCGCTTTCGTCAAGCCAACCCGGATTGTGCCATCACCTTTAAACCCAACCACCTCAGCGAGGCAGATTTTCTTTTGTTGTCGTTATTGTTCCGGGAAAACGAAATGAGGGTGGTTACCGAGGGCGGGGCCAACCTGTTCATCGAGCAAATCGACATATTTCAGGATCTATTGCCCTTGTTTGTCAATTCCCAATTTCAGGGTGCGTTGCCCAAAACGTTGAAAACCAGCTTGGCGGATTACCTGACCACCCGTGGTGCCTTTAAGGTGTTTCGCGAACCTGGGATCCGCCAAATGCCTGATGGTGAGGAGGTCACCATCGGAAAAAAAGATATCCTGACCCTTAGCCGCGCCTATCGATTGTGCCTGGTCAGAGCAAAAGAGATGTACGTCACCTTTCCGGGTTTTTCGAGCGTCAAAACAGGCTTTTTGGATTTTATAAAAAAAGACACGATTAAGACCGGCCGTAGCTATACCGGCAAGTTTGACGGATTTCATCACCTGCCGTTTCAGATGGATATTGAGGCCGCCCATGCCAGCGGGGTGGATTTATATGTGGTGGACGTCAATTTGGCTTATGCGCCGGTCTTGGAAGATGAAAATTTTCTTGAGTTGTTACGTTTGCAAGAAAGAGGCGCCAGCAAAAATAAGATCTACCTCAAAGATATGGGCTATATCGTCCAGACGTTTTGCCGGGACAAGCGCAAAGGCGAGCTATCCATCAAATTTGGTGTACCCTCAAAAATAGACACCGCAAATTTAAAAGACCCTTTCTTAAGCCGCAAGATCAAAAATACAGCCCAAGAGATAGCTTCCAACTCCTTTGAACACACACTGGCCATGCAACCCATTTTTCCGGCCAATATCTACTTTTCAGCTTTTGATGAACGCTTTAGCCGGATCTCCATCCGTCACATGAAAGAGCGTATCGACGATATTCGTGATTATTTGCGGCATTTGGTCTGGGGGCAAAAGCGATGGCGTGTCGATCTGCATTATGTGCTGGATTACCGCAACCACCTATTTTCACCAGACGAAATCATCAACCGGACCTTTGATTTGTTTAGCAACCAAAACAAACAAATCACCGCCAGAGACGGTGATACGTTTGTGGTTTACAACCACCATGTGGCCATGCAGTATCGCAATCACGTCGCCCACTTTCTTGAGAACATGAAAAAAGTAAAAAAGAATAAATAATTTTGCCTTTTACGCAAAATCAAAGAAAATATAGATTATGTTAATGAACACCAGCACCCTGGAAAGCCTGCAAACCCTGCGACAGGCGCTGCCTGAAGCCGCACGGACCCTGGCTATGGATTTGGGCGATGCTCTGCAGCATTGGATCCAAACCGTAGATCAAAAATTGTTGCCCCGTCTGGATAAATCGTGTCCGCTAACGGTGGCCATTTGCGGTGGCGGGTCGGCAGGTAAATCCAGCCTGTTCAATACATTGGTAGGCCAACCGCTTTCCCCGGTGGGGGGTAAGGCCGGGCTTAACAGACGGGTGCTGATGGCGACCCGCGAAACACCGTTAGAATCCGACGGTTATTTTAAGCACCTGGACGCTGTTTTTGACCATCACCCCCAACCCTTAAAGGACCCGGATCAACTATTACAGCCCGGTGACCCGCTGTATTGTGTCAGCAACCATTTGCCGTCCAAGGTGGTGCTGCTGGACACCCCCGATATCGACACCGGAGCCCGCAGCATATACACCAACCGCGATGTGGCCCGTCAGGCCCTGCAGGCGGCTGATCTGTTCATCTATGTCTTTACCAATGCCACTTACAATAACCGCGACAACACCGACTTTATCGCCCAAATGTTGACCGGAATGGGCACACGGCCTTGTTTTCTGGTCTATCGGGTTTATCCCAGCTTTAGCGATGCCCAAGTCCGATCGCATGCCCGGACGGTGGCCGAGAATATTTATGGCCAGCATGGAAACCGACATGTCATGGGGCTCTATCGGGCCGACGAAGACAATGCCGTGGCGGCCGGACAACAACCTCTCAACGTGAAACCCGTCGGCGATGGCCATCAAGACCTGCTGACACGCCTGGCGAATCAGGATGTCCAGGCGTTGCGCGCGCAATTGCTTAGCTCGATGGCCACCGAGGTGTTTCGCCAGGCAGGCCAGACCCACCAAGTCTTGCGCAGCGCCCTCAATGATTTGGCCCGCTACACTGAGGCCCTCATGGCAGCCCAGTCCCACGCCGTGCAGCGTGTACTGTCGGATTTTCCAACGGATCGTGTGCTGCGCCGTTTTGCACAGATCTGGATGCAGACGGACCCACGTCACATCAAATGGATGCGCACCACCGGCCGTCTTATCGGCTGGCCGTTAAAGACGGCCGCCCGGACCATCCGCCGTATGGCCAAGCTGCACGAGTCCACCACGGCCACCCCCACAGAAAAAGACCAGGTCCGTCAGGTGGAATCCGATCTGTTGGGTGCGGCCAACCAGCTTTACCAGCAATGTATGGCCGATCAATTGGCGTCCCATGAGGGAAAACCGGTGCCGGTACCGCCGGCCCTTGAGTCGATCCGGCGCCAGCTGAGCCGGAAATCGTGGCCCATGGCCCTGGAAGACCTGTTATCCAATCAGCAGCAGGTATTGAGCTGGTCTCAATCCCTGGATGCCGACCTGAGGGACCTGGCCGTTGATTTGAGGGCGCGCATGGGTTGGTTTGATCAAGTTCGCCAAACCTTTGCCGCGCTATTGAACGTGATTCCGGCCACGGCCGCGATTACATATATATTGCATACCGGTGATCCGGTAGGTGCGGCAGGTATAAAAGTCAAACTCACGGGTTTTTTGGGACTGCACGATTTGTATGCCCTGGTGGCCGTTCCAGCCACCGCCGGCATCTCAAGCGCCGATCGCCACCAACTGGAAATGCTGCTTCAGCCATTGGCCCGTACGTGGCTGGCCAACAAGTACAATGTGGTCCAACAACTGTTTGAGCGTCACATCACCGGAGAGGTGTTGCGTGCCGCCAGGACAAACCAGGAACACACCGCAACACTGGTTGAAGCCATCGAAAGCGCCTTGGGCGGGGTGCAGGGTGCATCGGCCAATGGATCAGAATAAGGCTCGGGTATCATCGATGCCGATGTCAGCTGTGCCTGTCTTGTAGCCAGGGGAGATATTTGATGGCCAAACGTTTTCTTGCCGACCTTGAAACCATGGGGCAAATTGAAGCGCATGTTCGTGATATTGCCCAAATTCAACGACAACTCAAACAGGTCCCCCTGTGGCGGCCTGCTGCCGTGTTGGCCAAACAGGCCGCAGAAGCTGAGCGATTCATTGACACCCTGAAAGGTCGCATGGATGGTCGTTTGGTGGTTACCTTGATCGGCCCTTCGGGTGCTGGAAAATCCACTCTGTTCAATGCCCTGGCCGGCCAAGATGAATTGTCCCCCGTCGGCCGAACCCGGCCGACCACCCGGGACATCCTGGTGCTGACCGATGATGCCCATGCCGCCCGGCAGGCCCTGGGAGAGCTGACCGATGATCAAATCGCGATGCCGGTGGGAGCACCCGAGCATCTTATCTTGGTGGATACCCCGGATACCGACAGCATGGCGAGTCCAAATCATCATCACTTGCTACGTCAAGTGGTGGCCTGTTCCGATGTGCTGGTGTGCGTTTTTGATGCCCAAAATCCCCAGCGCCGCGACCACACAGATTTTATGGCGCCGTTGGTACAGTATTTCAACGGGGCTTCCTTGGTGGCGGCTGTGAACAAGTGCGACCGCCTCGACGCTCAGGAGCTGACCGAAGTGATCGCACCGGCCATCGAAGGCTACTTAAAGCAGGCCTGGCAAAACCCACCCGATGCGGTATTGCTGGTTTCGGCCCGCAGCAATTTAAAAGCACCGCATTGGGAACCCCAGGCCGAACCAAGACACCCCTTGGATCAGTTTGCTTTGCTGCATCAGATGGTGTTTGAAATTTTAAATCAACCCGGCGGCGGGCGCGACCGTCGCGTGGCCAATGCCGGTCAGGTTCGGGATTATATCATGGGCCAAGTCGCAAAGGCGGCCAAGACGCACGCAGACGTGCTTGCCCAAACGGATAAAAAGATAACTGCCGTTGAACACCATGCCCTGACCCAGGCCCTGGCGTTGTTACGCTCTGAAGATCAGCGGCAATTGTTGGGGGTACAAGTGCGTCTTTACCAAGCCTTGGCCCAACACTGGCTGGGCCCGGTGGGCTGGCTGGTGGCCATCTGGTCACGGCTGATTGTCTTTGGCAGCGGGTTAAGTGCCCTGTTTCGGTTCGGCAACCCGATTCGGCAATTGTGGGGGCTGTTTTCATCATGGCGACGTTTTAAAAAGAGCCGCTCCGCCCTGGCATGGCTGAATGACACCAGCCAGGTCAACGCGGCCATGACCGCTTTTCGTAAAGCCGTGCTCACAAAATGGCCGGAGATTGCTGAGCCCCTTGTTCAGGCGGGTTTCGATCCGGTGGTACGGCGCTTGGAGCCATCAGAGGACCAACAGGTGGGACACTCGCTGGAGGTTCTATGGGCGGATGCATTGGACCAACAGATCCAACAGGCGGCCAAAAGGTTGAGCCATTTGCTGATTCAATTGTTTTTCAATTTACCCGCAGTGGTCTTGATGGGCTATGTCGGCTGGTTGACAGCGACGCGCTTTTTACATCGACAATATTTGACCTCAGACTTTTTCCTGCATGCCCTGCTGACCATCGTACTGGTGTTGCTGCTGAGCTTTTTTCTCTTCCAAATCGTCGTACGTCTGATCGCCGGTGGCCGGCGCATCCAGCGCCAGGCCTTTGCAAAAGTAAAAAAAACGCTGACCCAACACCCTGTTCACGCCACGCGTCAGGTCACCGAACAGGTGGCGCATGTGTTGGCGCTGGTCGAAAGCAAGACCGAATGAAAGGCGGCAATGCGGTTATCCATAAAGCCCAGATGCAAGAAGAGGTGTTGGATCGCCGGTGATGGTCGTCAGGTGGGGTTGCCGGACACGCCATCACGGTCCAAGTGGGGCTAACGTCTGTCAACCCCACCTGACGACCATCACCTCCAGTTTTCGCTTCGGACATAAGCAACATCAACTTGAATTTTATAGATAAGCGCTTTTCATTAAAAATAGGCCCGGTGGCGCCAAATATCTTCTTCAAGTTTCTTTTTATCTTCCTTGAGCATGAGATACATGGAAGCATTTTGGATGGCCAGTGCGCCGGTTTGGGCCAATGCTTCCACGGTGGTTAAGAAATCGTGTGGAAATTTTCGCTTTTGCGCGGAATAAAGACGCATCACGCCAATCACATCTTTTTTAGCGCGAATAGGCATGCAAACCATCGAAGCAATGCCTTCTTTTGCTGTCTCTTCAGGATACTGCAGCCGCTTGTCATTGGCCACATCGTCAATGACAACGGTTTCTCCCTTCATAGCGGCAGCCATGCTCTTTTTGGCCAGAACAGCGCCTTTGTCGACGAAACGATCTCTCAAGCCATGGCTGGCGATCAGATCAAGAGCTCCGGTCTTTTCGTTGAACAAGCGAATGGTCGCCCCTTTCATCCCCAGCGCTTTACATGTTTCCACAGTCATGCTGTGAAGAATTTGTTTGATGTCCAAGCTGGAGTTGATGGCGGTGACCAACTCCAAAAAGAGGCGCGAATTCTTTTGGATCCGTTCCACCATTCGTGTTTTATCAATGGCGGTGCCGCCCGTTACCGCAAGGGCGCTTAAAAACTCAATCTCGTCTTTCGAAAACTTGCGCTTCTGGGCGGTATACAGCGATAATACGCCGATGTGTTTTCCCTTGGTGCGCACCGGTACGGTCAATATCGAAGCAATGCCTTCAGCTTTTTTGGCGTCATGATGCTCCAGCAGCGGGTCGGTAATGGCATCTTCAAAAGCTAGATAGCCTTTTTTTTTCAATGCGGCGACAATCCGCTTGCTTTTTAAAGGGCTGGCGTGGAGGTAGGTTTTCGAAAGCCCATGCTGGGCCTTGGGAACAAAGGCGTTTGTTTTGTCGTCCGCCAGAAACAGGCACGCGGCTTTACCCTTCATGGTTTCGATAGCGCTTTTAACGATACGTTCCAGCAATTTTTCCATGCTGCCGGCTGTACCAAAGGCCAGGCTGAGCTCATAAAAGGATTTAAAATATGCTTTGTCGCTTGTCATACTCATCCTCCTTATCGACCCGCGGCTTTACTTCTGACCACGCTTGCGGAAACGCGCTTACTTTTGGGTTGCCGGGATGGCATTTTTATTTTGGAAGCCGATGAGACCCCCTTTTTTGGGGTGGCCGGTTTCAGGTCTCTCTCTTTAAGCCATTGGGCTATCTTGGGGGCAAAGGCCTCTTGGCATTTTGAACTGACATAGATGCCGATGTGACCTGTTTTTAAGCAGATATCTTCTGTATCTTTGCTGCCCACCTTATGGGTCAATTGATTACACGACTCGGGTGGGACCAGATGATCAAACTGCCCGTAGATGTTTAAAAGAGGCATGGTGATCTTTTTGAGATCAACCCGCCGGCCGCCGACCCTCATCTTGCTCTGGATCAACAGGTTTTTTTGGTAGCAATCTTTGACAAACTGGCGAAAGGTTTCACCCGGCAAATCAGGACTATCGAAAATCCACTTTTCCATGCGGATAAAATTTTCAACAAATTTTTTGTTACCTATGTTCTCGGCAAATCCCACGTATTTATCAATCATCAAGCGGGCGGGATTGAGCAACAAAAAACCAAAATTTAAAAAATCGCCGGGAATGTTGCCATAGGTATCGGTGACATCATCGACTGGAACATGCTTCATCCACAGATTGAGCAGTCCCGTTTCGATATCGAAGTGGGTGGGGGTCACGGTTGTGATCAGGTTGCTGATTTTTTTCGGATGCAGCGCGGCATAAATCACACTGAAAGTACCGCCCATACAGATCCCCATAAGGTTGATCTTTGGCATATGGGTCTTTTGGCGAATAAAATCCACAATGTCATCCATGTAAATATTCACATGATGATCGATATCCACATAGCGGTCTTTACGGGTGGGATACCCCCAATCAATCATATAGACATCCACGCCCTGATCTAAAAAAATTTCCACCACGCTACGTCCGGGTTGTAAATCGAGCATGGTTTCGCGGTTGATCAGGGCATAGACCACCAGGAGGGGTGTTTTGACTTTCTGTGGGGTCACCGGTTTGTAATGTTTGAGCTTTACCCGATCTTGGGTATAGACCACATCATAAGGGGTGGTGGCGATGCTGGTTTCCAAAGACCCCAATAAGACGTCCTTCGCTTTTTCCATACGCTCTGTGGTTTGGCCGGCTTTTTGAGCAAGATTTTTTAAGATCAAATCCACAGGTATTTTTTTATCCGCCATGGTATGTTCCCTTATTGAGATGGCTTCTATTGTTTTTCATAACGCCGCATCCGTTTTTTGAGTAAATAGATCTCTTTGTATAGTTCATCCAAATCACTGTGGGTGGGAATCGCATATTGGTTCAATATGTCGTTGACCACCGCTTGTTTGGCCTGCGAATACTCGTTCAAAGCGCGCAGGGTATGGCCCACTGCCTCGGAAAAATCGGATCGTTTGAAAAGCAGCATGTAGCGTTCTTCTAAAATTTTGATCCACATGCGGTAATAATTTTTGGGATCTTCATCCAGTTGTTCGGCTTTGGCGTGTTCAGAGATGATTTTTTGCAAGTGTTGAAACGCTTCTTCCATGGGAAGATAAAGTTGTTGCAGAAATTTAGAAAAGGCCGCTTGAAACAAGTTATGTTTGTCAGCAGCATTCAGGACGCGCTCTTGGTAAAAGCGTCCCATTCCGATTTGGGGAATTTTAAAATATTGTTGGAACTCTTTTTTATACGCATCGGTCCAATCCTGTAAAAACTCCTTTTTAAAGGTTTCAGGATCCTCCATGGGAAAGACGCCGCCCTTTTTTTCCATCCATTGGCGCACCTGACCCTGAAAGCGCACGAAGCCGCGCACGCAGGTCTGGGCAAAATCCGTCCACAGCTCCGGTACCACTTTAGAAGCTTCTTGACTGTGGGCGAAACTTACGAATTCGCCAAGACCCAACATGGCTTGCCACATTTCAATGGGCGTCTGCCATGGATCGTCTGATCCCTGTTCCGGGTCAGTGGATGACCCGGCGGGTTGTTGCATGGCCGCCCCCCATGTGTTGATCAAAGGCGACCAAAAATCGGTCATCTGCTTTATCCAATCCGCAGACGAACCGGCTTGATTATCATTGTCTGTTTTGTTTGCGCTCATGCGTTCCCCGGATCGAGTCACCTAATTGTTTTATTGAGTAAACGGACTCACGAAAAAGAGTGCTTAAACTTGCTCGAGAGCCATGGCCATGCCCTGGCCCCCGCCAATACACAGGCTGGCCAAACCGAGATCGTTCCCCTGGCGCTGCATAATGCCCATCAAGGTCAGCACCATGCGTGCACCCGTGCAGCCGATGGGGTGACCGATCGAGATGCCGCTACCCACCACGTTGGTTTTTTCAGGATCGCAATTCAGCTCGCGCATGCAAGCAAGGGCTTGAACCGCAAAAGCCTCATTGATTTCCAGCGCATCGAAATTTTGAATATCTAGCTGTTGACGATGCAGCAATTTTCTTACGGCAGGGATGGGGCCCAGCCCCATATACGCGGGATCCAATCCGGCATAGGCCCAGGCCCGGATTTTGACGAGGGGCTGTAATCCCAAGGCTTTGGCCTTGTCCCGGGACATGATCAGCAGGGCGGCGGCGGCGTCATTGATGCCCGAAGCATTTCCAGCCGTAACCGTACCGTCTTTTTTAAAAGCCGGCCGCAGGCGGGCCATTTTCTCCACACTGGTTTCCATGGGACGCTCGTCCGTATCAAACAGGAGAGGCTCTCCTTTACGTTGAGGAATCTTAACGGGCACAATTTCCTCTTTAAACAAGCCCTTTTGAATGGCTGATCGCGCACGCTGGTGGCTTAACGCTCCCAGCTCGTCTTGGGCCTGTCGAGTTATGCCATAGGTTTCGGCAATGTTTTCTGCCGTAATGCCCATATGGTAGCCATACAGGATCTCATACAGACCGTCTAAAACCACCAAGTCCACCATTTGGGTGTCCCCCATACGGGCGCCCCATCGGGTTGTGGGTGCCGCATAGGGAATGAGGCTCATGTTCTCCATGCCGCCGGCCAATATGACCTCTGCCTCACCTGTACCAATGGCTTGGGCGGCCAAGGCGATGGCTTTCATCCCCGAGGCGCACACTTTATTGACGGTAAAGGCGCTGCTCTCTTTGGGAAGACCCGCTTTGATGGCCGCCTGGCGGGCCACATTCTGACCTTGACCGGCCCCCACCACATTTCCCATAATCACCTCGTCTACGGCCACCGGCTGGAGTGCATCGTCATAGTCATAAGCCTCTTTTTCAAGATCCACTTGTCCTTGGCCGCTCAATTTTTCCGGTGCCAGGCTCTTGCTGTGCTCGTCAGCCACTGGCCGCAAGCCGGCCCGCTTCAGGCTGGTTTTGAGCACCAAAGCGCCGAGTTGCACCACGGATGTGGTTTTGAGACTACCGCCAAAGTTTCCCACAGGGGTTCGCGCGCCTGAGACAATTACAGCTTCCTTCATTGATTTCCTCCTTTGATCTGTGCTGGGACGCCACCGTTTACCAAGCAATGCCATGGTTCATAACATCGCACGGGTTATCGGGCGCAGGTTCGTTGATTGCAGAACCTGTGTTAGCATTTTTTGGGTGTACGCTCAAAAAGGCTCATCCCATATTAATGGGAACCCGCATCAGAATTAAAAATTAAAAAGATAAGCACTGGTGTATGGGGACAAAGGTTCAGCGAAGCGAAACAGATTGAGCGACGGCATAAATGGTGTGAAACGGCGAAAAAGTCAAGCTAAAAAAAGCGGTCAGATACGAGCATGCCACAAGATCGGCCCGCAGGTCGGTGCTGCGGCACTTTGGCCAATGCCTGCAGGCGAAGCCTTTTGTATCTTGCATGCACCCCCACCCCAATGGGATAACTCCCCTTGTAATGATACCCTTTCGGATCATGCACTATTATGGACACGAGCATCCGATTTGTCGAGGGCTTTTTCAGCCGTTGGTGTTTAAATTGGGTTGCAGGGGTTTTTGGCCCGGGGTGCATCCCGCCATGGCGGCCTATCTCTCAGGCTGTCGCAAGATGTAGTTCTCCAAAAGGGCCATCAAGTGGCGGGCGCGCTTACCGGGTCGTCCCTGGCCAATGGAGGTCTGATCAATTTGGACAACCGGCACCAGGCCTTTATTGGTACCGGTGATGAATACTTCTTGAGCCTTGAGCAGCTGTTTGAGCGGCAAATCCCGAATTTCTACGGTGTAGTGATTTCTGACCATCTCAAGGATCACGTTGCGGGTGATGCCGGCTAGCATCCCTTTTCCCGGCGTGACCAGAATACCGTCGATAAAGGCAAACAAGTTGCTGGTGGCCCCTTCGAGGGCGTTACCCACTTTATCCAAATAAAGCACTTCAATGGCGTTTTCGGCTTTGGCTTTGCGCAACCCCATGGCTGCAGGAAGATAATTGATACTTTTGGCATCCGGCAGGTTTCGTGAGGCCCTGATGGTGATCACTTTAACGCCGTGGCTATACCATTGTTGGACCAGCCGGGGCAAAGGGGTCACCAAAACAAGCAGGCGCGGATGGTTGCCGGGCGTCATAAAGTCTGGGCTGGAGCCCCCTGTAATCATGATGCGAAGGTTGGCTTCTTCATCCACCGTGTTGCGGGCTAGTGTTTCCAGTGCGATCTGGCAGATGTTTTCGTGGGACCAGGGTATTTTTAAACCAATGGCTTGGGCGGAGCCGAGAAGGCGAGCAACGTGCGCCTTTAAAAAATAGGGTTTACCATTATATGTACGCAACAGGTCAAACACACCGATGCCGCGAATGATGGCCAGGTCATCCACAGGCAGGACCGCTTGATCTGCGGAAACAAATTTGCCGTCGATATAGTAGGTGTTCATCATGGTAATGGTCAACCTGTGCTGATTTTTCATGGTTCCAAGGCTTTGAGGGTTTTCTCATTGCAATGGGTCGAAATATCAAAGCCATGGCAGGATCATGGTTGTTTATCAAATCAGAGGAGGTTCTTCAACTAAACAGGCAACAAACGACTCGTGATAACGAATAAGGCTTGCGCCATTGAAGCTGGCGGCGTTACAATTTTATTTAGCGTTTATCTATAAAGCTCAAGTTGATGTTTCTTATGTGCGATCCAACCCTTCTTCTTGCACTTGGGCTTTCTGGATAACTGCATTTCATTTAATCAATTGTCGCATTAAAGCATCAATCAAGGAGCCCCAATGACCCATCCGCTCTATCCGCATCTATTGGCACCGCTCGAGTTGGGGTTTACCACCCTAAAAAATAGAATCCTGATGGGATCCATGCATACCGGCTTGGAAGAGATGCCGGATGGCACTGAGCGTTTGGCAGCGCTATATGCTGAGCGGGCCAGAGGCGGAGTGGCCTTGATGGTCACCGGCGGCATTGCACCCAACAAGGCCGGTTGTGTTGCTGACCACGGTGCCCAGCTTGTCCAAGAGGATGTGTTGGACACCCATCGTGTGGTGACCCAGGCGGTACACAGGGAAGGCAGTAAAATCTGCTTACAGATATTGCATACCGGCCGATACGGCTTTCACAAAGAGATTGTTGCACCTTCGCCCATTCAGGCACCGATCAATATTTTCAAACCTCGTGAATTGACTGCAGCACAGATCGAGTTACAGATAGATGATTTTGTGCGCTGTGCACGCTTGGCTAAAATGGCCGGCTATGACGGTGTGGAGATCATGGGTTCGGAGGGCTATCTGATCAACCAGTTTCTGGTACGCCATACCAACCAACGCACCGACCAATGGGGCGGTTCTTTCGGGAACCGCATGCGTTTTGCATTGGAAATCGTCCAACGCACCCGCCGTGAAGTCGGCGACGCCTTTATTATCATCTTTCGGCTTTCCTTGCTCGATCTCATCCCGGATGGTTCTACCTGGGATGAAGTGGTACAATTGGCCAAAGCGTTGCAGGATGCCGGTGTATCCCTGATCAATACAGGTATTGGTTGGCATGAGGCGCGGATCCCCACCATCGCAGCCATGGTGCCGCGGGCGACCTTTACATGGATTACGGCCAAACTCAAGGCGGACGTATCCGTACCCTTGATCACCAGCAATCGCATCAACACACCTGAAGTGGCCGAGGCGGTATTGGCCAAGGGGGAAGCGGACATGATCTCCATGGCCCGACCCTTGCTGGCCGATCCGGAATTTGTCGCCAAGGCCATGACAGGCCGCAACAACCTGATCAATACTTGCATTGCTTGCAACCAGGCCTGTCTGGACAATATCTTTAGCGGTCAAGTGGCCTCTTGCCTGGTCAATCCGCGGGCCGGCCATGAAACGGAACTCAATTTTAAGCCTGCCGCCTCACCTAAAAAGGTTGCCGTGGTAGGGGCTGGACCTGCAGGACTCTCGTTTGCAACTGCTGCTGTGCAGTGCGGTCACCAGGTGGTCCTGTATGAACAGGCGGATCGCATTGGCGGCCAACTCAATATCGCTTTGCAGGTTCCCGGCAAGCAAGAGTTTAAAGAGACGCTGCGCTATTTTAATTGCCAGTTGGAACTGCTGGGTGTCGAGGTGCGTTTGAAAACCTGTGCCAGTGCCGATATGTTGGCGGCCGCCGGCTTTGATACCGTGGTGGTGGCGACCGGTATCACCCCACGCCAAATTGATATCCCGGGCATGGACCACCCCTGCGTGCTAAGCTACATCGATGTGCTTCTACACAAAGCCACTGTCGGCCAACGGGTGGCCATTGTGGGCGCCGGCGGTATTGGATTTGATACGGCCATTTACCTGAGCTATGAAGACGCCGGCACCAGCCGGGACCGGGAGTTGTTTTTACGTGCATGGGGTATCGATACCCAGCTGAAACATCCCGGCGGTCTGCTTCCCGGCGGCCCGCCAGCACTGGAAAGCGGGCGCCAAATTTTTCTGTTGCAACGCAAGGGCAGCAAAGTGGGTGCCGGCCTCAGCAAAACCACCGGTTGGATCCATCGCACCGAGTTGCGTCGCAAGCAAGTGACCATGCTCAACAGCGTGACCTATGAACGAATCGATGACCAGGGATTGCACATTTCGCGTCGGGACAAAAAAATGGTGTTGGCCGTCGACAACGTGGTGATCTGTGCCGGTCAGGAACCGTTGCGCCAGTTGGCCGATGACCTGGAGGCCCGAAAAATGCCGGCGCATCTCATCGGTGGCGCCGATGTGGCCGCTGAGCTGGATGCCCGGCGGGCCATCGATCAAGGGGCCCGGCTGGCAAGTACCCTTTAGCCGGCGCATCAAAACCTTAAAAGGCCGCATCCTTGAAGTTAGCGACCGCTGCGACCGGGAGGTTCCGGCTGGGGGTTGATGCATTTGGCTTCATGGGGCTTTACATGCCCTTTGATTTTGTGTTGCTGTGTTATTTTGCGGTCCGGCGGCTCGGGTTGCGGGCCCAGAAACACAAGGGCTCGCGAGTTCGCAACAATCCGTTTCCCGTCGGGAACATGATTTTCGCCATAGGCCTTGGCGCATATAACAGCGGTTAGCAGCAAAGCCATGACTGTAATGCTGCAGATCAACTTATCCCAATTCATTTTTCATCCTCCTTTTCAATACGGTTCTGGGATTGGGTGGCGCGGGGCGGCTATAAGGTTCATTTTTGAGTCACCGTGTCCATTTTATTGTCGATGGAAGTTGGCGCGGAAAATATCGAAACCCTAATTTTTTTTTCGGACGTATAACCCATAATAAGGGTTTGGTAATTAAGCCGGTCAGTGAACAAGCCGACCCGCCGCACAGGCAAGGATGGCAAGCAACCGTAAGATGCGCTGCGGGCGGGCCCTAGGAACTCGCGAACGCGCTCAAACAGTGCGGCCCGCTGATCCTTCGCTGCATCTAACGGTTGCTAAGCCCTTCTTGCTCAACGTGCGCCGGGTCGGCTTGTTCACTGACCTACGGTTACAGATCCAAAAAAGCTGTTTAGATACGCCTTGTTTTGGGTTATAGGTCCGATCTATTATTACCGCAATCAGGGTGAACCTTCCCAATTAAAATTAACAGAGGCTGAAAGTAGTGGACCGATTTGAGCTTATATCCGAATACACACCCGCAGGGGATCAGCCAGAGGCCATCGAAATACTGAGCTGTGGGATTGAAAATAAAAACAGAGATCAAGTGCTGTTGGGCGTGACCGGTTCGGGAAAAACATTTACCATGGCGCATGTCATCGCCAAGGTCAATCGACCGGCCCTTGTGATCGCACCGAATAAAACTTTGGCGGCCCAGCTTTTTCATGAGTTCAAGCGCTTGTTTCCGCAAAATGCCGTGGAATACTTCGTCAGTTATTATGACTACTATCAGCCGGAGGCCTACATTCCCACCACCGATACCTACATTCAAAAGGACTCATCGATAAATGACATGATTGACAAAATGAGGCACTCCGCTACCCGATCGGTGCTCTCGCGGCGTGATGTTTTGGTGGTGGCCAGCGTCTCTTGCATCTTTGGTCTGGGAGCACCCGAAGACTACCTTGAAATGCGCATCGAATTGCATACCCATTCAGCGATATCGCGAGAGCGGTTGCTTAAAGACCTTGTGGCCATGCAGTATCAGCGCAACGATACGGACTTTCATCGGGGAACTTTCCGGGTACGCGGCGATCGGGTGGAAATATTTCCTACCTATGAAGAAAATCAGGCCCTACGCGTTGATTTTTTTGGCGATACAATCGATGGGTTATCAGTGGTCGATCCCATTCGCGGTGTGGCGTTGCATGCATTAACTTGCGCCACCATATTCCCGGCAAGTCACTATGTGACGTCCCGAACCACGCTTAAAAGAGCCATGCAAACCATTGTGGCCGAGTTGAAACGACAGGTGGATACATTGCGAAGCGAAAATCGTCTGGTGGAAGCGCAGCGGGTTGAAGAGCGAACGCGGTTTGATTTAGAAATGATCCAGGAGTTAGGGTATTGCAGTGGTATTGAGAATTACTCCCGCCATCTGACGGGTCGGGCCCCTGGAGACCCCCCGCCAACGTTGCTGGACTATTTTCCGGCTGACTTTTTGATGTTTCTGGACGAAAGCCATATGGGCATACCTCAGTTACGCGCCATGTACAAAGGCGACCGGTCTCGAAAGGAGACCCTGGTACAATATGGTTTCCGGTTGCCATCCGCACTGGACAATCGACCGTTAAGATTCGATGAATGGCGCCAACGGGTGCGTCAAGTGATTTATGTTTCAGCAACACCAGCGGAGTATGAACTGGAGAAAGCCAAGGGTGCGGTGGCAGAACAAATTGTTCGACCCACCGGGCTGGTGGATCCATTGGTGGAGGTCAGAAATGCCGGCCATCAAGTGGATGATCTCTATGCTGAAATTGTTCTATCGGTCAAACGTCGGGAGCGCGTATTGGTCACCACTTTAACCAAAAGAATGGCTGAAGACCTTACTGAGTACTATTCTGATTTAAGTATAAAGGTGCGTTACTTACACTCCGATATCAGCACCCTTGAACGCATGGACATCATCCGTGATCTGCGTACCGGCCTATTTGATGTGCTGGTGGGGATTAATTTGTTGCGAGAGGGCCTGGACATACCTGAAGTTGCCTTGGTCGCCATCTTGGATGCCGACAAGGAGGGGTTTTTGCGATCAACGCGTTCACTGATTCAAACCTTCGGTCGCGCAGCGCGGCATGTAAACGGTAGAGTGATTTTATATGCGGATATCACGACGCGGTCCATGGCCCAGGCCATCGATGAGACTGATCGCCGGCGCCAAATCCAAAAAGAGTATAATCGTGTCCACCAGATCGTACCGGAATCCATTCACAAAGACATACCCAAAGCATTTGGCCTGGATGATGCGACCGCAACTTTGGACGGTGCTCGTGTCGCAGAGCCGGATGGCACCTATGGCGATTTGGATAAAATAGAAAAAACCATTAAAAAGCTCGAACAGCAGATGAAAGCCGCATCTAAGGCATTGGAGTTTGAGCAGGCTGCTGAACTAAGGGATAAGATCAAGGATTTGAAGCAAAAGATTATTTTTGAATTATAGCTTGTCCTGTCTAGTGCGGTGAGAGCCACTCAAGTCCAATTCTAAATTATAAACGGGTTGGCATGATACCGAATGACCGAAAACAGCATCAATCCCAAACCTCGTCCACAGAAATGAATCGGGTCGCCATGCAGGTGACCCATGTGGTTCCAAAGCCAGGTGTGTACCTGTTTAAAAATGGTCAAGGTCGCATTCTCTATGTGGGCAAGGCGCGTAATTTAAGAAAAAGGGTACAGTCCTATTTTCAACCCGGGCGTTCCCACGATGGGAAAACTCGCATCCTGCTCAGAAAAGTGGCCGACTTGGAGACCATCGTCACCCACACCGAAAAAGAGGCCTTGATTCTTGAATCCAATCTTATAAAGCGGCACCGGCCGCGCTACAATGTGGTGCTAAAGGATGACAAGCGTTACCCCGCGCTTAGGCTGGATTTAGGCAAAGCCTATCCAAATCTGACCATTGTGCGTAAGATCAAAAATGATGGTGCCTTATATTTTGGACCCTATGCATCATCAAGCGCGGTTCGGCAAACGCTGAAATTTATCCACAAGACTTTTAAACTTCGTAAATGCCACAATAAGACGTTTGCAAGACGGACGCGACCCTGTCTCAATTACCAAATGGGATTGTGTCTGGGCCCCTGCTGTAATGAAGTGGATCATCAAACTTACCAGGCTGTGGTCGATGAAGTCGTGGCTTTTTTAAGGGGCCGCACACCGGAGTTGATAAAAGCTGTTAAGGTCCAGATGCAGGAGGCTGCCCAAACAGAGAATTTTGAAAAGGCTGCCGCCTTGCGCGATAAGATGTATGCCTTGGAAAAAACTTTGGAGCAACAGGTTTCGGTGACATCTGATTTAGGGGATCGTGACGTCCTGGCCATGGTTGTTGAAGGGGCGCTATCTGCAGCAGCTCTGCTCAAGGTCAGGGGGGGGTTTTTGATGGGCGGACGCCAATACATTTTTGAGGATGCGGTTGGCTCGATTCAGGAGCAGATGGGGGCCTTTTTGTATCAATTATATGAAATGGGACAACGGGTGCCGGCTCAGATTTTAATGAGCCATCTGCCGGACAATGCGCCTACCCTTGTGTCCCGACTGGTGGAAATGCGGGGTGCCAAAGTTCGTTTGGATATACCCTTGCGGGGTGAAAAAGCACGTTTATTGCGGATGGCGGCACAAAATGCTCAAAAAGCCCTCGAGGAAAAGATCGAAATGGACAAAATTAATTTACACCTGTTGGGACGCTTACAACGGCGACTTAAAATGGATTGTATGCCTCGGCGCATTGAGTGTTTTGACAATTCCAGTCTAGGTGGTCGTCAACGTGTAGCAGCCATGGCGGTTTTTGAGATGGGTCATCCGCAACCACAGGGCAACAGACGCTATAAAATCCAACGCAAAGGCACGCAGGACGACTATGCGGACATGGCCGAAGTTTTGAAAAGGCGATTTGGCAAGCATGCTGAGGAGATGCCCCGGCCGGATCTTCTGCTGGTCGATGGCGGTAAGGGCCAACTGAATGTGGCGCTTGCCGTATTAGCAGAAATTGGCCTCCCCTTAAAGCCTGCCGTGGCCGGCATTGCCAAAAAAGATGAGAACCTGGGTGAGACATCCGATAAGATCTATTTGCCCAAGCGGTCCAATCCGGTTCAGTTTGGTAAAGATTTGGACTTGCTCCTTTTTTTACAGCGGATCAGGGATGAGGCCCACCGCCTGGCTGTAACCTATCAACGCAAACACAGGCACAAAAATAGCCTTCAATCCGTGTTGGATACCGTTGTCGGCATTGGGCCCAAGCGCAAAGCGATGCTGCTTAATAATTATGGGAGCGTTGACAAAATCGCGGCCGCTACTGAAAAAGAGCTTACGCAAATACCGGGTATATCCTATAGGGTCGCACGCGACATTATTAACGTATTGTCTCAACGTGGGGGGTCTGAATGATTTTGGTATGCCCATACCAAAATCACAGGGGGTATTCACCCCCTGTGATCAATGGGACTATAGCAAATCTTCAATAGCCGCTTTTTCACTGAGAAGTTCTTTTTCGGTGGCCTGCATGCGCTTGCGGCTAAATTCGCTGATTTTCAATCCGCTGATTTCATTCCATTGACCATTTTCGCAAGTAATCGGCAGGGCATAAATTATATCTTCCGCAATGCCATAGCTGTTGCCCGAACTGTAGACCCCCATGCTGACCCACCGGCCATTGCTGCCAAGTGCCCAATCCCGCATGTGGTCAATAGCCGCTGATGCAGCCGAGGCTGCGCTTGAAGCACCACGGGCCTTTATAATGGCTGCCCCGCGTTGTTGAACGGTAGGAATAAACTCATTGACATTCCATTGCTCATCGACTTTGGACGTGGCTGCTTCGCCTGCCACTGTGGCATAGCTGATATCAGGATATTGGGTGGCCGAGTGATTGCCCCAAACTACCATTTGTTCGATTTTGGTAGTGTGACTGGACGTCTTTTCGGCCAATTTGGAAAGGGCGCGGTTGTGATCCAAGCGCATCATCGCCGTGAAGTTGCGGGGATTTAGATCCGGTGCGTTTTTTAATGCAATCAGTGCATTGGTATTAGCCGGATTACCCACGACAAGCACTTTAACATCACGGCTGGCATGGTCGTTGATCGCTTTGCCCTGAACCGAGAAAATTTGAGCATTGGCTTTAAGCAAGTCCGAACGTTCCATGCCGGGCCCACGCGGACGTGCGCCAACCAACAGCGCATAATCGGTCTCTTTGAAGGCGGTGTTGGGGTCGTCGGTAGGGACAATGCCTGCTACCAAGGGAAAGGCGCAATCACTCAACTCCATGACGACCCCTTTTAGGGCGTCCATGGCAGGCGGGATTTCCAACAATTGTAAAATGACAGGTTGATCTTTACCGAGCATATCGCCATTGGCAATTCGGAAAATCAGTGAGTAGCTGATCTGCCCTGCGGCTCCGGTAATTGCGATTCGTACAGGTTCTTTCATGGTGGGTCTCCTCAATAATTAATCCTATTATCATAAAATATATTGGTTGAGCCAATTGGGATTGGCGATGGTCAATGCGGAAGAGGGTTTACCTGCCATAATTACAGTGCCCTGTCAACTCTATATGAATTGTCCAAAATGCAACGTTCGGTTCGCCAGTTATGATCCGTATCGATGGCCGGAAATTTCCAAACGAATAAACAGCATAATAAAAATGGGACTGTCGCTTCCATATCGCTTTTGCCATTGCCGTGTCGTGCCTTGTTTACAGGATAGATCATTTAAATAACTAATAAATTATTGACTTATAGACGTAATGCACGTTATTAGAATAATGCCAAATGGATAGAATTAAGGCGGTTGCGATACAACGGGTCCCATCGATTATGCCAATTTACATCGTCGCAGGGCATCGCCAGCGCAATCAGGCTTACAACATTTAAAAGAGTACCATTGGATCTTTTTCCGATCTTGCCATGTCATAATGGGGTCTTTTTTTATGGATATAAAACAGCAACTTAAGACCATGTTGCAGGAGGCGGATATCTACCGCCGTCAGGGACTCATCAGCGAAGCAAGGTCCAAATACGAAGCCGCAGCACAGTTCATCCGCAATATTGATAAATTAAAGAATAAAGACAGTTTGTTAAATGCCATCAACCAAAAATTAAAAACAATCACCGATACCAAAGAGCGGGTGGAAAAAGGCCCCTCTTCAGCGGAATTGTCCGGCAAAGCACAAGACTTAATAAAAAACCTTTTCTCATTTTCGGACACAAAAGATCCGGACAATGCCGCCCTAGAGGGGGCTTTGGCGTTGGCCAAATTCGGCCAATTTGATCGTGCGGTGTCTGAATTAAAAGGACTATTGGCAAATGAAAACCTTCGTGTTGAAGCGGCCAAAAATATCCTTCGCTGTCACTTTGCTGCTGGAACCAGCGAAGAAGCGATCAACCAATATCATAAGTGGTGTGAAAGTGAGTTGTTTAAGCAATATCAATTAGAATTGGTTCGTGTTTACCTTGAAAATGCCATGAAAAAAAGAGGCGTTGATACAGATCTGCCTCCCCTGGCGCCGCCAAAGAAAAAAGCCGCTTCTGCAAAGGTTAAAGTCGCGGAAAAAAAACCCGACCCGGCGCCGGAAGAGGAGTTTATCGATATCACGTCTCTTGGAATTACCTTTGAAAGCGGGCCACGTCAGGGTAAAATGGTAGAATTCGATGTGAATTTTCAATCCGGGAATATGCTTAGCCTAATCGTATCCAAAGCCGATTATGGTTTGATCGAAGACTTCAAAGCAGATCAAGAGCTTAAAGATATACAGTTTTATTCACCCATTGCGATTTTTAATGGCGCGGGCGTGATTTCTTCTATGACCCAGATTAAATCAGGTCCAAAGCAGGGTGACTATTGTTTAGATATTCGTATTGTCAGCACATAATGAGAACAGCAGAAATCATCACTTTAATCGGGATACGTCTTTAGGAGCCTCCATCTATGGCAATTTTTAATATGAAAAAGCGAGAGATCGAATGTAAGGTCGTCTATTATGGACCTGGGCGTTGTGGCAAAACAACCAATCTGGAGCATATTTTCGGCGCATATAAGAAACAGGTTAAAGGGGAAATGGTCTCTATTAACACGGAAGGCGATCGCACGTTGTTTTTTGACTTTTTACCCATGGGGTTGGGCCAGATTCGCGGGTGCGATGTCCGTGTGCAACTCTACACGGTGCCGGGTCAAGTTAAATATAGTTCCACACGCAAGCTTGTCTTGAGGGGTGTGGATGGGGTCGTATTCGTTGCAGACTCACTGGAAGTCCGACGTGAAAAAAACATGGAATCGCTCAAAGACCTGCAAGGTAACCTAAAAGAATACGGCAAGAGCATCTTTAAGGTGCCTTTGGTGATACAATACAACAAACGCGATTTGGCTGAACAAGGGATTCCCTTAATGCCGATTGAACGAATGGAAAGAGACTTAAATCGACAACTTAAGGTGCCATCATTCGAGGCCAGTGCAGTATCGGGCAACGGTGTCGGGGTGACATTAAAAGAGTGCTTAAAGCAAACCCTTAAAGCACTTCAACAAGAATTTAACTGGGCAGAAAAATAAACGCATGCGCGATAATATTGTATTAGCCGGAAGTTTGAAGTTTCTCTCACTGGGTGATATCATGCAATTGCTGGGTGCAAACAGCAGCACTGGGATATTGCGCCTGATCAGTCGTTATGCCCCGGAACCAGGATTTATCTATTTTGAAAATGGCAACCCGATCAATGCATCTTCCGGTACCAAAGTCGGATTGGAATCCGTATACACACTGTTTGGATGGACCGATGGCGAATTTGAGTTCTCTAAAGAAAATATCTCGACCCAAAAAGTCATTACCAAAAGCCGGATGGGCATCATCCTTGAAGGCTTGAAAATGGTCGATGATGGTCAAATTAAAAAAGTGGGGCCAAGTGCCATGAACAAACAACAAGCTGCATTTAATGATCCGGATGCCGTTCCCATTGTAAAAGGTCCTCTTGTCGATTACATGTATGTAGCTGATGAAGAAGATTTCTTTGATGGCGAATATATTGTTGAGGAAGGCAAACACGGCAGTTGGATTTGGGTTATCCTGGAAGGTGTCGTTGAAATCGTCAGAGAGACCGCTGAGGGTGCGTTGCCCATCGTGCGCTTGGGCGACGGTTCGTTTATCGGCAGCCTCTCTTCCTTTCTGATTCAGGGACACATCCGTACTGCAACAGCTGTGGCCGTGGGTAACGTCCAGTTGGGCGTCTTGGACTCACAGCGTTTGTCACAGGAGTTTGCACGGTTAACACCTGAATTCAGAGGACTCCTGTTGAGCGTTGATAAGCGCCTAAAACAGCTAAACGAACGAGCGGTTGAATTTCGATCAGGCAATGCACAGCCCATGGATCCCATTGAAAACAAAAAACCTATAATTGCACAGGGTTCTGCCGAAGATAAGCTTTATATGATTCGTGAAGGAACAGCTTCCATTATTAGGCACGAAGAGTATGGGCGCATTCCATTGGTTCAACTTTACAAGGGGGACTACTTTGGAAATATCTCGTTTTTAGAATTGGGGCATGAGCCTGAGGAGGCAACGGTAATGGCGGCAAAGGACTTTAAGGTTCGCAAAATGGATGTTGGAAAACTTCGAGAAGAGTATAACCAGCTCTCAACGACCTTTAAGAACTTTGTTGACAATGTGGCCACGAGTGTATCGATATCGACGCAAGTGGTCTGCAATTATCAGAAAAAATTTAGCTTAGAGAAGTAATTTTCCGATAAGAACCACAACAACAGGTGAATATGTCATGACGAATGAAGAGAAAAGAAAGCATTTCCGGATAGATTCTTTACACTTGCTGAACTACGTTTATTGTGACGAGAATAATGAAGAGGCGACGCAAGGAATGGGTAGAACGCTCAATGTTTCGGAATCCGGTATTTTGCTTGAAACCCATAACCCAATTGGTATCCAGAATGTTGTTTCGCTTACCATTGGCTTTGAAGAGGACGTGGTTGAAATCAAAGGCAGAACGATCTATTCCAAAGAAAATGAACAAAGTATGTTTGAATCGGGGATAGAGTTTTTTGACGTGGACGGCGTAGCGTTAGAAGTGCTGCGCCGCTATATTGCGGCCTTTAACGCGCGCTAACGATCATAGTTAAAAGAAAAGAGATTGATGTCACAGATGAATTCTAAAACGGTGCTGGTTGGGTTGGACCTGGTTTATCAAGGAAAAGTACGCGATATTTACGACATGGGCAATGCCTTGTTGATGGTCGCTTCGGACCGGATTTCAGCATTTGATGTGATAATGGACGAACCGGTTCCGGATAAGGGAAAGATCCTAAACCAGATCTCCTTGTTTTGGTTTGATGTCGTGGGTGAACTTGTTTCCAACCACATCATCACGGGTAAGGTGGAAGAGTTTCCAGATGCCTGCCAACCACATGCTGATGCACTGGAGGGGCGGGCCATGTTGGTTAAAAAGGCGGATGCGTTGCCCATCGAGTGCGTGGTGCGGGGTTATCTTTCCGGATCAGGGTGGAAAGCCTATCAAAATGACCAACACGTCTGCGGCATTAAAATTGCCCCGGGACTGAAGGAGTCCGATCGGCTTCCAGAGCCCATATTTACGCCATCAACCAAAGAAGAGGTTGGGAAGCACGATATTAATATAAATTTCGAAGAGACCTGCGAACGCATTGGACGTGATCTGGCTGAAAAAGTGCGGGATCTTTCTTTGAGTATATACCGGAAGGGCGCGCAACTGGCGTTGCAAAAAGGGATCATCATCGCCGACACGAAATTCGAATTTGGAATTTATAACGATGAGGTTATCTTGATTGATGAAGTTTTAACCCCTGATTCAAGCCGTTTCTGGCCCTTGGCAGGCTATCGGCCTGGAGGCCCCCAGAAAAGTTTTGATAAGCAATATCTCAGGGATTACCTGATCTCTATTAATTGGGATAAGAGTCCACCACCACCACCGCTACCAGAGGATGTCATCACCAATACCCGTGCCAAATATTTAGAGGCCATGCGCTTGATAACCGGCCGCACTGATGCAATCTAGCCTTCAAATTGTCGAAGTTTCTCAGATCGACTATGGGGATACAACCTTTCGCATTTCGACTAGCGATGCATCGTCGCTGTTGATTCATTCCATCGATAAATTGGGTCTGATTAATCCTCCCGTATTTTTGCCCAAGTCGGATCGCTATCGCATTGTCAGTGGATTTGCGAGAGTCCACGCTTGTATGGCACTCAAGCATAAGCGCATCCAGGCTCGAATCCTTGAACCTCAAACTTCTCTAAAGACGTGCGTTCAACAGGCAGTGATCGACAACTCATTTCAAAGGACATTTAACCTTGTCGAACAGGCGCGCGTTGTTCGGTTATTGTTTGATGCATATAGAGGGATGGAAGCGATAGTGGCAGTTGCGCAAGGGATGGGCATTAAGATTAATGCAAAGATGGCAACAAAATTGCTGACCGTCGGTCAAATGCCTGCAATACTGCAGCAAGGCCTGGCATCCGGGGCCATTGCTTTGCCCCTTGCACTGCAGTTTAATTCCATAAAAGATATTGAAAATATAAAGAAATTAAGTTCATTCTTTATTGAGCTTAATGTCAGCCTCAGCCGGCAAAGAAAATTGTTCGAATGGATTGTGGCCATCACCCGGCGGGATCAAATTAGCATCGATCATTTGTTATCCGAGAAACCGCTCCAAATGTTGCGCCAGGACTCCCAGCTGGAACGGCGCCAAAAAGTATCCCTCATCTGGCAATATCTTAATAGGCGAAGGGCCCCCGCAAGCAGCTTTTTTATGGATGATTACACGAATATGATAAAACAGCTGAAGCTTAAAAAAAACGTCCGACTTTTGGCGCCATCTAATTTCGAAGGCCAAACCTATTCTCTTCAATTTGATTTTAGCAATTTAGATGAGATGAAGGGGATCGACAAGGAGCTTGCTCGGATCATTCAGTCCCCACAAATGGCTAAAATTTTAAAATTAATTCAAAAGTAGTATAGTGCGTTTCAAAATCCGGTAGCGAAGAAATATATAAAGATCGATGGGGTACGATCAACATCTGACATAAGGTTCTTAGTTGAAAGTCGTCATTGCCAATACACTGCGGCTCACTAATATGCCGGAGCCAATCCGGACCCGCCTGATTGAACAGCTGCAATTTGTGAATCCAAAATGGAGCGAGAATCATCGCATGGGGCGCTGGAATAGAGGCACACCCAAAATATTGAAGTATTACAGGCAGCTAAAAGGCGGTGGTCTGAAAATCCCCCGCGGTTTAATGCGACAGCTTTATCTGCTCAGTCGCAAATATCATGAACCGCTGGAAATAGAAGATCGGCGACGAAAAAAGGAAAAGATAAGCTACACATTCAGCGGCCAACTAAAAACATTTCAAAAAGAAGCTGTCGATACGATGCTGCCCAAGGACTTTGGTACCTTAAGCGCACCCACGGGCAGCGGAAAAACAGTGATGGCGCTTTATATGATCGCACAGCGCCAGCAACCTACTATGGTGATCGTACACACCCTGGAGCTAGCCCTTCAATGGATGGATCGCATTGAGACCTTTTTGGCAATTCCCAAGAATCAGATCGGATTGATCGGTGGCGGACAAAAACGAATCGGTGCCGCTATTACCGTTGCATTGGTGCAATCCCTTTACAAATGCGCCAACGAAGTGTCACCTTGCTTTGGTCACTTGATCGTCGATGAGTGTCATCGGGCCCCCAGCCGGACATTCACCCAAGCGGTCGTAGCTTTCGACGCCCACTATATGTTGGGGCTATCGGCAACGCCCTGGCGGCGGGATCGTATGTCCAAACTCATTTTTTGGCATTTAGGAGATGTTCACCACGAAGTGCCCAAGTCCCAACTGGTTGCCAAGGGCCATATACTGGATATCGATGTCGTTGTACGGGAAACCCGGTTCAAACCTTACTACGACCCGGTCAATGAATACAGTAAAATGCTGCTGGAACTCACCACAGATGATGAACGCAATCATTTGATAGCTATGGATGTGGCCAAAGAAGTCCAAAAAAAACAAGCAGGCAAAGTTGGTCTCGTGCTGTCTGATCGAAAGCGTCATTGTGAAACCCTGCAGGCGATTTTAAAGCACAAACACCATGTCCAGGCAGAACTTTTAACCGGAGATGTGGCTATGGCCCAACGCCAGGAGGTCATTGAGCGCATCCAAAAGGGAACATCGCAGGTGCTGATTGCAACCGGGCAGCTTATTGGTGAAGGATTTGATTGCCCGCAGTTGTCAATTTTGTTTCTAACTACTCCAGTAAGTTTCAGCGGGAGAGTGGTGCAATATTTGGGACGCGTTTTAAGACCCGCCCAAGGTGTGGAACGGGCCAAAGTGTATGACTATGTTGACGTTCTGGTCGGTCCGCTAAAGGCATCTGCTCAGGCTCGGCAGCGGGTATATAGGGGGGGGCTGACAGCAAATCAGGTGGGTTGAGAACAAGTGCGGGGCAGTAGCCGGTGATCAACCAACAGCTTGAAAGGGGTATGGCCTGCTCTGGGTACCGGGCTTGCCAACCAAGCGAAGCCTCAGTCGGTGAATTGTTTTCTGTGCGTCACCCGCGAAAGCGCCCCGGAGCTACCATGGATGGGGTGATACGGTGTTGGTGTGCATTGACTCTACCGCCCCACACTTGTTTGCTGTTTGTCTTCGGAAACTTCACCGGTGGTAAAATTCCGAATAATATGCTCTAATTTTGTTTTTTGCTGAGATGACAATTCATCAAATTTTACGGTTTGGCGTTTCATTAGAAGGGGATGAAAGTGGCGCTCTTCTTGAATAACCGTATCTTCTACTGGTTGAAAAGGCAGTCGACTTAAATGAAAATCCTCATCCGCAAACAAGATATCCATCTCTTTGAATTTGGATAGATCAGCCTCATTTTCAATATAGGTGAAGGATAGACCACCACGGCTGATCTCAATGATCTCACCCATTTTGGGCGGATTGGATTTAATAACAGCAAATGCAATTTCTCCTTGGCTCATCTTGTCAATTTGATCTAGCTGATGATTTTTTGAACGCACCACGGCAAAGACGCGCTCTTTTACATAGTATCGCCGACTCTCTCGCTTTTGCTTATGTTTGTTTTTTGCCATATGCAAAACCTCCTGTGCCGATGGATTTGGGCACTTCGGTGGTGGTTAAACGGCCGGCCGTAGTTTGAGGTCGCGTTCACTCTACACATGCGTATCAAGTCAAGGTATAGCTCACTTTAAAGGCTTTGCTCAATCGCAGACTTCTGCTGTGGTGCGGGGAGTGACAGCCATTCTTTAGTGTGAGCTGCAGGATGTGCTTCTATAAGAACTGTAAATACAGAATGAATCAAAGTAGAATGAAACGGAGCCGTTTATCGGCTGTGAAGCAATTTTCATATTAGTTGGTCAAACCCATGACTGTCAAGGTTTATGTTGGCGCATAAAATCATTTAACCATGGAACGCTGTGCAAAGCACAAGATTAGCATGCAGCCATATGGTTAACCCATTTGTATGTTTGTCTATTTTAATGATACTCTGGTCCTGTCGACCCAGGCATTAAACAGGCAAGATTAAGGCTTTTTAGTCGTTAATAGGGTTGCTTTGTTGATCACAATGGGCGTAACCGGAACATCCTGTCGCCCCAAACGGGTTGTGGTTTTTGCATCCTCAATCTGGCGTACAGTATCCATACCTTTGATGACCCGGCCAAAAACGCAATAGCCCCAACCTTGACCGCTTTTGGCGCGGTGATCTAAAAAACTGTTATTCTTAACATTGATAAAGAATTGCGCTGTGGCAGAATGCGGATCGGACGTACGGGCCATGGCGATGGTGCCGGCCAAGTTTTGCAAACCGTTGTCCGCCTCGTTCATCACGGGTTGACGGGTTTGCTTTTTCTGCATATCAGCGGTCAAGCCTCCCCCCTGGATCATAAATCCCTTGATTACACGATGAAAAATAGTGCCATTGTAAAAACCGGTGCGTACGTACTCTAGAAAATTGGCAACGGTTTTGGGTGCGACGCCGGCGTCCAGTGCCAGAGTGAAGTTACCAGCGGTTGTATCAAATTCAACCTGATGTGTTTCGGCGTGGATCTGGGGCGCTGCTGCCAACAAGATGATGGCCATAAATAAAATGGTTCGGTGTATCATAGTTAATCTCCTTTAAATACTACAGGTTACCATATAGCAAAGGAACGCCTGGGCTTGTCTAAACGGGTGATACCTGCCTGGCGCGTTTGCGCAATGGCGTTTTTAAATTCAGCTGTGGTGATGGATCTTTCCAAGCCTGCTGTTTGGGACGCCTCACCGCATGGGCGGTATTGCGACATGACATTGACATAGGTATTGGTTGAGATTTGGGTAGCGATAAAGGTCATCACCCGTGAGGTGCCGGCAAGACCCTTCGGCAGAACCAGATGTCTCACCAGCAGACCTTGATAGGCCAAGTCGTGGGTATCCATGGCCAAATCACCTACTTGGCGGTGCATCTCTTTGAGGGCGTCCCGGGCCACTTGGGAATAGTCCTTGGCTTGGCAAGCTGATGCGGCTATTTTGCTATCCCAGAACTTAAAATCCGGCATGTAAATATCAATGATTGGGTCTAAGAGTGTAAGGGTCGCTACGCTGTCATAACCGCTGCTATTGTAAACCAAGGGGATATTCAGACCTTTATCGATTGCCACAACCAAAGCAGACAAAATTTGAGGTACGACGTGGGAAGGGCTCACGAAATTGATGTTATGGCAACCAGAAGACTGAAGCGATAGCATGATTTCAGCCAGCTGTCTATGGTTGACTGCACATCCCACAGATTGATGGCTGATGTCGTAGTTCTGACAAAAATTACACTTTAGGTTGCATTGCGCGAAAAAAATCGTGCCTGAGCCGTTTCTGCCCACCAAAGGGCTCTCTTCGCCAAAATGGGGATTATAGCTCGCCACCAAAGCTTTTTGACCGGTTTGGCAGAATCCGGTTTCGCCTGATGTTCGGTTGACTTTGCAACTTCTCGGGCACAGCGTACAATGGGTTAAAACAGATGCGGCCTGTTCAGCGTTGGCCTTTAGTTTTTCAAAGTTTCGATCTTGCAGGTAGCGCGGTTTCATTGGTGGTATATTATTCGGCAAATTCAATAAATACGCTGTCCTCACGCCCTTCGGTAACGGGTTGATTGTCCTGCCATTCATGGATACTGCAGGCATTGCTTTGCTCGGTCGGAACGACACAGGAGATATGCGGCATCAGCGGATCACCGGCGAATGATTTAAGATTGAAAAGGACCGCCTCTTGTCGGGGTATTTGGTCGAATTCCAGCATTTGGGAGATAAAGATTTTGCAATGACCTTCAAAAAAAGTAGTTGATTTTCTGAACTCAATCAAGCGTTGGCGAAACAAATCAAGCGCATCATTGGACGTGTCGGCGAACACCATCATGGAAAAACTGCCGTGGCGTCTATGCGACTCGTCATTCGCCTGCTGGTCTGTGACGTGTTGAAAATTACCGATGAAGTACATATCTCGATCCTTTGACATTTAAGCGGTTGCGGCACATTTTCTGCTGAAAACGGTCATGATGGTTTTTGTCAGTTATTTTGGCATATTTGTCAACTATGATTATGGGAGCGACAGTTAATGGATTTCGACAACCCATTGGTGAACAGATGCTCAGCGAGCGGGTAAGGCGTTTGCCGCGCGCTCGATGCGTTTCAATGCTTCGGAGAGCAGGGGCTGCGAGCACCCGAAATTCAAACGCACAAAACCAGGGCCATGGAATGCTTTGCCATCAGAGAGTCCCACACCGTAGCTTTCAAAATGGCGGACCGGATCGGCGCAATGCAGTCGGCGCGTGTCGATCCATGCCAGATAGGTCCCCTGAATAGGTTCCAGGTGCAATCTATTGATCTGATTAATGGCTTGCTGAACCAAATTCCGGTTGTCTCGAAGGTAGGTCAATAATGCGGATAGCCACTTTTGCCCTTTTTGATAGGCAGCCTGGGTGGCAGCCATGCCCAACACATTTACATGGGGGACGATGCCCGCCATAGCTTGTGTGAAGCGCCGGCGCAAACGCGCATTGGAAACCACGGCAAATGCGCAGCTAAGTCCCGGAATATTATATGTTTTGCTAGGCGCCATGAGTGTGATGGTATGCTGGGCCACTTCAGGGGAAAGGGTCGCTATGGGCACATGCCGACATCCGGGCTCCAGAATGAGATCGCAGTGGATTTCATCAGAGCAAATCACAACATCATGACCCAGGCATACTTCCGCCAACCGGGTCAGTTCGTTATGGTCGAAAACCCTCCCGGTCGGGTTATGCGGGTTGCACAGGATAAAAAGAGCGGACTGATCGGTCAGGCATCCTTCCAAATCTTCCACGCTTATGACCCATCCGGATTGGGATTGAACCATTGGTGTCGTGATCAGTTTTCGCCTCGAGAATCCTGGCGCACTCAAAAAGGGAGGATACACCGGCACGGTGGTGACGATGCTGCTACCGGTTTGCCCAACACTGCGACACGCGACATTCAATCCGCTTACCAATCCCGGCAGCCAAACAATCCATCCGGGCTTAACGTCCCATTGGTAGGCGTCCCATAGATGATGGATCACGGCTTCGGTAAGTTGGGACCTTATTTTGCCATAGCCAAAAACACCATGGGCGATGCGCTTTTCCAATGCCTCAACGACAGCTGGCGGCGACTTGAAATCCATGTCCGCCACCCACATGGGGATAATGTCCTGGTTTTCATACTTACGCCATTTGATGCTATCGGTCTCTCTACGATCTGGGGCGGAATCAAAATCAAACATCCATCACATCTCTAAAATTGGGTGAAAACAACATTGTCGGGCAATGGTGGTGAAACAATCAGCCTTGATTAATAGCTCACCCTCCGGTAAATCAGGTAACAAAAAATTAATTAATATCATATTAAAATATTATGGAAAATAATAATTACATCATTGAAGTTCGAAACATAACCAAACGCTACGGTAAAATTACAGCAGTGAATGATCTTAGTTTGGCGGTACCCAAGGGTATCTGTTTCGGACTATTGGGCCCCAATGGCGCCGGCAAAACAACTTTAATTGAAATCATCGAAGATATCATTGAGCCCACTTCAGGTCAGATTTTATTTCAAGGTGTTGAGCGAAATCCTCTTTTTCGGGAGCAAATCGGCATCATGTTCCAGCAAACGGCGCTGCTGGCATTCATGACGGTGGAAGAGACCCTGACCACATTTCAGGCACTATACAAGCAGGGCTATGATATTGAGGAATTGATTGCACTAGGTCATTTGAATGATATTCGCAACCAGTTGAATGATAAAATCTCCGGTGGTCAACGTCAGCGATTGCTGTTGGCTTTGGCGCTGATCAACAGGCCGGATTTACTTTTTCTAGATGAGCCCTCCACCGGACTCGATCCCCAGGCGCGGCGAAATTTGTGGGATATTATCAATCAAATCAAAAGCCAAGGTAAAACCATAATTTTAACGACCCATTACATGGAAGAGGCCCAACAACTTTGTGATCAACTGGCCATAATGGACAATGGTCAAGTGATTGCCCAAGGCAGTTCCGAATATTTGATGGCCCAATATGGCGGTGGTCAAAATATTGTGTTGCCCGGCCCATGCCTCGAGTGCCTTGACGTAGAAATCCCTTATGAAGTCAAACCACAGGGCGACCGCCTGCAAATTCAAGTCGATAATATCAACAAGGCTGTGGAAACCCTGTTGGGGATGGGTGTGGACTTAAGCCATATGGAATTGCAAACTCCTAATTTAGAAACTGTATTTCTCAATCTTACCGGTCGGCAGCTAAGGGAGTGAGCATGAACCTTAAACGTATGTTGGCCATGTTTAAAGCACGCAACCGTGAATTTTTTCGCGATCGGGCGGCTTTCGGGTGGAATTTCCTATTTCCATTTCTGCTGATCGCCGGCTTTTCCGTCATATTCGGCGGGCAGGATCGCAAAGAGTTCAAGGTGGGTATTTTCCCTTGTTCCGCTGCTATGTCTACAGCATCCATCGGTGAGCTCAGTTGCCTGCCTTCAACGCTTCGGAAGATACGTCAAGTCCAATATGTTGCTTTCCAGGACCAAAGCAAAGGCTTGGACAAACTCAAACATCACAAAATAGATCTGCTGGTGAATATTCAAACAACGCCTTTTCAATACTGGATCAATGATACGTCACCCAAGGGCTATGTTGTTGAAAAAATGCTTTTTGCGAGTCTTACCGATGCTGCCTCAAAATCCATGGACCGGCAGGCATTTGAGGCCACTCGCCAAATCCGCTATATAGACTGGCTGTTCCCAGGTATTTTGGGAATGAATATCATGTTTTCGGCCCTCTA
>JBNLFN010000143.1:0-57004 GCA_050305555.1 Desulfobacteraceae bacterium
CGTGAGCGCATTCTCATTGTCGTCATTACTGCAATTGTGAGCTTGTTTGCCCTGGTTTTGAACCGCAAAATATATTTAACTGCAGACTTTTCCTCATCCAACCAAGTACTCTTGTTCATTCTCATCAATATCAATTTACTGCTGTTGTTGCTGCTCATTTTTCTGGTCTTTCGAAACCTGGTAAAATTGCTCTACGATCGTAAACGCAAAGTCATGGGTGTGAAGTTGCGCACACGACTGGTGGTCGCCTTTATCACTCTTACCATGCTGCCCACTACCGTACTATTTGTTTTCTCCATCAATTTCATTACCAGCAGTATCGAATTTTGGTTCAATGCCCCGGTGGAACAGGCCTTGGAAAACTCCTTACAAGTGGGCCAAACCATCTACCGGCGATCTGAAAAAAAGAACCAATTCTTTTTAGAGCGAATTGCGTATCAAATTGACAAAAAAAGCCTGCTGGCCAAAGAAAAAACAAAAGCATTAAACCGATATATTCAAGTGGTCCAACGTGAATTTAATCTAAATGCGATCGAAATTTATGATGCCAAAGCGCAGCGTCTGACCTATGCTTTGGCCATCGAACTGGAAGCAGAACCTTTCACTCGCGTCAAAGCCGACGATTTACAAAAAAACCCGTCGGCAGAAGGGGTGCACACCATTGTCACCACCACCGGCTTGGGCGAAATGATCCGATCCATCGGATCGGTTCCTTTTGAAGCTACCTCAGCCGATGCCAGCGGGTTTATCGTTATCTCATCCTATCTGCCCCCGGATCTTGCAACCAAAATGGCCTCCATTGGTCGTGGTTTTGAAGAGTACCAACAAATCAAACTCTACAAACAACCCGTACAACGTGTCTATTACATTACATTGACCGTGGTGGCGCTGCTGGTGGTATTTTGTGCCATATGGCTTGGATTTTATTTGGCCAAAACCATCACGATTCCCATCATGCGATTGGCAGAAGGTACCCGCAGGGTTGCCGAAGGTGACATGAGTTTTGCACTGGATGTGCAGGCCGACGATGAAATCGGTAGCCTGGTCTCATCGTTCAACAAAATGACGGCCGACCTTCGCATCAGTCGAGAACAACTCGAGCTGTCTGCCCAAATGCTGCGACAGCAAAACATTGAAATCGAAGAGCGCCGCCGCTACATGGAGATCGTTCTTAAAAATGTCTCGGCCGGTGTTATTACCTTGGACGCCAAAGGTGTGGTGACCACTTTTAACACATCTGCAGAAGAGATGCTGGGCCTGAAAGCCGACGAAATTCTCAACCAAAGTTATAAAAAATTGTTGCCCAGACCGCAGCTGACGTTGGCCAGTGAGATCATGGACCGGTTGGACAGCGCCCATGATCGAGCGCTGGAGATACCGCTGCGACTAAACATTAGCGGTCGACCACGAAGTTTTTTGGCCTATATCAATGCTTTAAAAGATGAGGCCGGCCGAAACATCGGCATAGTGATGGTCATCGACGATCTGACCGAATTGGAAAAAGCGCAGCGCATGGCAGCATGGCGCGAAGTGGCCCGACGCATTGCACATGAAGTTAAAAACCCGTTGACCCCTATTACCTTGTCTGCTCAAAGGTTGAAGCGCAAGTACTCACAAAAGGTTGGCGAGCCCATATTCGATGAATGCACCCAGATGATCATCAACCATGTGGAACTGATCCGCAACCTGGTAAATGAGTTTTCAGCCTTTGCCCGGTTTCCGACGGCAGATCCCAAGCCATGCGATCTACCGCCCATCATTGAAGAGACCGTCGCCCTTTACCGCGAAGGGCACTCGGATATCCAGTTTCAGGTCATCATCCAGGATGATATTCCGCAGATGAGCCTGGACTATCAGCAAATCAAACAAGCCATGATTAACTTGGTGGACAACGCGGTCTCCGCTGTACGCGACAATGGCCGGATTGATACCATCGTCTCTTATGATCCCATCTTGAAAATGGTGCGTATTGAAGTCACCGATGACGGCATGGGCATTTCCGACGAAGACAAGATACGTCTGTTTGAACCCAATTTTTCCACTAAAAAAGCCGGTATGGGTCTTGGGTTAACCATTGTCAACAGCATCATCACCGACCATAATGGCAGAATTAGCGTTCAGGACAACGCACCCCAAGGTGCCAAGTTTGTTGTAGAATTGCCCATTTAAAGGCCAATGTAAATATGCGCGAGGATATAGATTCAAGTGCTGCCAAGGCCCACAAATTAAATATTAGCACTCAATTTTTGAAAGGATAGCTACACATGTTTCCCCAAATTATGGTTGTGGATGATGAGAGATCCATTGTGCAATCGCTCAGCGGATTGCTCATCGATGAGGGTTTTGAAGTGACCACCGCGGAAAACGGATATGAGGCCCTGCAACAGATCGAATCCGACGCACCCGACTTGGTGCTGTTAGACATCTGGATGCCCGGAATCGACGGTTTGGAAACTTTAAAGGAAATTAAAAAACACCATCCGCGCACCCATGTCATCATGATTACCGGCCATGGCACCATTGAAACAGCGGTGCAAGCGACAAAACTTGGCGCACTGGATTTTATTGAAAAACCACTGGCCTTTGAAAAAGTCATCGTGGCTATCAACAATGCTCTGAATTTTCGCCGGCTGGAAGAGGAAAATCGATACCTACGAAAAAAAACCATCGAGAAGCACTCCATCACCGGCAACAGCGAAATCGTGCAGGCACTCAAAGCCCACATTGCCAAGGTGGCGCCCACGGAGAGTTGGGTCCTGATCAAAGGCGAAAACGGCACAGGCAAAGAACTGGTGGCCCGCACGGTCCACAATTTGAGCCCGCGCGCCATGAAACCGCTGGTAGATGTCAACTGCGCCGCAATACCCGAAGATTTAATTGAAAGCGAGCTCTTTGGACATGAAAAAGGCGCTTTTGCGGGCACCAACTCAAAAAAAATCGGGAAATTTGAATTGGCGGACAGCGGCACGATTTTTTTGGATGAAATTGGTGATATGAGCCTTAAAACCCAAGCCAAAATTCTGCGCGTATTGCAGGAAAAGCAATTTCAACGTATGGGCGGCAGCCGAATATTACAAGTTGATGTGCGGGTCATTGCAGCGACCAACAAGGACCTTGAGGTCGAGATCGGCAATGGCACTTTTCGAGAAGATCTTTACTACCGGTTGAACGTGGTCCCCATCGATGTGCCCCCGCTAAGGGATCGCCGTGAAGACCTGCCGCTACTGGTAGAATCCTTTTTGAAAGAGGCCGCAAATAAAAACCGTATCACCCCCAAAAAAATCTCATCTGAGGCGCTCAAGATGCTCACCAATCATAGCTGGCCGGGAAATGTACGGGAACTTAAAAACCTTATCGAGCGCTTGGTCATTATGGTGGCCGACGATACGATCAGAGGCGACCATTTGCCCGAGCCTTACAATCCTGCCACCGGATCCGACGGCCCTGGTTCTTTGGAGCCGTTTTACAGTGTAGACAACTTGAAAACCGCCAAGCATCGTTTTGAAAAGCAATTTATCAATCAGAAGCTGGCTGAAAATGAACAAAATGTCTCCCGCACCGCTAAAAAAATAGGCGTTGAACGAAGTTATTTGCATCGCAAAATTAAAAAGTTGGAGCAAGAGACCTAACGCTATGCTACCATGGAGAAATACGCGTGCGCATTATTAGTGGAGATCTCAAAGGGCGCAAACTTCTATCGGTTCGCGGAATGGCCACACGGCCAACATCTGACCGCGTCCGCGAAGCGTTGTTCAATATCCTTGGCGCCCAAACCCACAATGCCAAAGTACTTGATCTGTTTGCCGGTACCGGCGCCTTGGGCATAGAAGCACTCAGTCGGGGGGGCCATAACGCCGTTTTTGTTGATTACAGCACTCAGGCATTGGCCGTATTGCGAAAAAACATCCACCACTGCAATTTGACCTCAAACAGCCGTGTGATTCAATGGAATATTGTTAAAAATTTAAACTGCGTCAAAGGTCTTGAACCGACCTGTAACCTCGTTTTTCTGGACCCCCCTTACCACAAGCAATGGATTGCCCCCACGATGGACCATTTGCGGACCAGTCAATGTCTGTGCCAGCAAGCCGTCGTCGTCGCCGAACACGAACCGGGCTGCACCATTAAGCCAACATCCTCAGGCTGGGTGCTGACAGATAGCCGCCGCTATGGACAAACCGCGCTATCCATCTTCTCCTTTCGGGATCCTACCTGTTGAAACATTGCAACTTCATTGATTCCGTGCTAGTATTTAGCAGTGGCCAATATTCAAAGATACCCATCGACAGAGGACCCCATGAAGCGAATAGCAATCTACCCTGGATCGTTTGACCCAGTCACCAACGGTCATATGGACATCGTACGCCGGGGCGCCGCCCTTTTCGACCAAATCATTGTGACCATTTTACACAACCCTAAAAAACAGTCGCTGTTTACCTTAGAAGAGCGCATGGAAATGCTCCGCGAGAGCATGAAAGATGTACCCGGCATCACCTTTGATACCTTTGGCGGGCTACTGGTAGACTTTGCCAAACAACGCGGCGCACACGCCATTTTACGTGGTATGCGGGCTGTGTCTGACTTTGAATATGAATTCCAGTTGGCCCTGATGAATCGCAAACTCAATCGTGATGTTGAAACTGTGTTCATGATGACCGGACTGAGATGGATATTCACCAGCTCTTCCATTATCAAAGAGGCCGCACAATTTGGCGGCGACATCACCGACATGGTACCCCCCATTGTTAATAAAAAACTAAAAGAAAAATTAGGCACCGCGTTTAGATAAACGATCCCTTTTACGATTTCGAGGCAGTATGGATTTATGGCAGCTTAAAATCTTTTGTAAAGTCATTGAACTACAAAACTTTTCCAAAGCCGGCGAAGCTGTCCATCTTTCTCAGCCCACCGTGAGCACGCACATCAAAGAATTGGAAGCCCACTTTGACACCAAGCTGGTGGATCGTCTGGCTCGCCAGACTCTGCCCACCAAGGCGGGTCGATTGCTGTATGATTACGCCCACCAATTGATCGCCCTTCAGGAGGCCACCGAAGCGGCTATGGCCGAATTTTCAGGCCAGATCAAAGGGCGCTTGATCATTGGCGGCAGCACCATTCCCAGTGGGTACTTGCTGCCTCAGATCATCGGCAAATTTGCGAAAACCTATCCTGATGTCCACATCGCTTTGACAGTGGCCGACACCTCCGAAGTCATCACCAAACTATTATCCGGTCACATCGAACTGGGCATTGTGGGTGCCCGCACTGGTGACAAACAGCTGAAGCAAAAATCCCTCACAGACGACCAGCTATGCCTGGTGGTTCCCAAGGGCCATCAATGGGCACGCCGCAAAAAAATCAGCATTGATGCATTGCTGGCAGAACCTTTCATTGTTCGGGAACAAGGTTCCGGCACACTGAAATCACTGGAGTTGCTCCTTCAAAAGAAGAATCTGGGCATCACGGATCTAAACATTATCGCCGAAATGGGCAGCACAGAGGCGGTGCGCCAGGCCATTAAAAGCGGCATGGGCATCTCTGTTTTGTCCACTATCGCCGTAGCCGAAGATTTGCAGCGCGGCCTGGTCCAAACATTATCTCTTGAGGGCGTTGAACTCAAACGCAGCTTCTATCTCACCACGCACAAATATCGCAGCCTTTCACCACTGTGCCGCGCCTTCATCGATTTTCTGAATCAGGAACTTTCCTCCTGAATCAAGCGCTGCATAACAGCGGATCAATCCCAAGCGCTGCTGGTTTAGATCCAATTTAACCGTCCTAAACGGCAGCAGTGGTTTACATAACCCCAAATAAGACTTATTCTACACTACGTTATCGTCGGGACTTTACCATGGGAGTGCCAGTCAAAAACAAACAAAAGGAGGCCTTATGAAACATGATTCTATATGACCCCACCATACCGGCGAGCCTGTTTGAATTTGGTATTCAGATACCCATACGCAACAGCCGCACCACCCAAACTTATGAGGCGTTACGGCGCCATCCGCGCATCGGTGAGCGACTCGCGCAATTGCACCATACGCGCATTACTGAAATATTAGACAAACAGGATCTGCTGCGGGCCCATGCGCCGGACTATCTCGCCAAACTCTACTCCGACCAACTGGAGCAGGTTATTACGAGCACCTATGAACTGCTGGACGCTCAGGGCCAATACAACCGTTATGATCCCGGCAAAGCGCAAATGCCGCTCGCCCATCTGTTTGAGCGCATTTTGCGCAAAGCCGCCGGCACGGTCCAGTGTAGCCGGCTGGCCTTGGCCCATGATTTTTGCTTTTACTTTTCCGGCGGCATGCACCATGCCCATTTCGACCATGGCAGCGGCTTTTGCCTGATCAACGACCTGGTTATTGCCGCCCGCAAGTTGCAGGCTGAAAAAAAACTGCAACGGGTATGGATTATCGATGTAGATGCTCACAAAGGGGACGGCACCGCTGCCATCACACATCATGACCCCACCATCACCACCTTGAGCGAGCATATGGCCAGCGGATGGCCGTTGGATGCGTCGGCCACCCTTGCCGATGGCAAACCCAATCCTGCCTTTACCCCCAGCGACATTGACATTCCGATTGAATCCGGTGAGGAGGGCCTTTACCTGGATAGACTAGAACAGGGTCTGAATCAATTGGCACACGGCACGCCGGCCGATCTGGCCATTGTAGAGCTTGGGGCGGATCCCTATGAAGAAGATGAACTGCCTTCGACCGCCAAACTCAAACTCAGCCTGGAGCAATTATTGCTGCGCGACCAGCTCATCTACAATTTTTTAAAGACGCAGGGCATTCCGGCTGCATTCTTAATGGCGGGCGGTTATGGTGAAACGGTATGGAAAGTCTTTGCCCAATTTTTAACCTGGGCGCTCGAAGATCATTTGTTTAATGGCCATTAGAAGCGATCTCGCAAAACACTTCGTATAAATCGGGCCCATCTACCAGAGAAAGGTATATCACCGGCAGTGAGTTTTTGTCGTACAAATCGTGTTCACACACAATTTTAACCCTGAGGAGGACGCAATGAAAAGTAGAATTGCACTTATAACCGGTGGAAGCCGAGGCCTTGGTAAATCCACTGCACTTAATCTTGCCAAAAAAGGTGTGCATATTGTTCTTACCTATCTTGCGAAACAGGCGGATGCCGAACGGGTGGTTTCGGAAATCCAAAAAGCAGATCAGGAGGCAGTAGCTTTGCAACTGAATATCGGCGATATAAAAAGTTTTTCTGGGTTTTCTGAACAGGTTAAAACCGCATTGGAACAACATTGGCAATGCGATACGTTCGATTATTTGGTTAATAATGCCGGCATCGGCATTCAAGCCTCTTTTGCTGATACAACCGAAGAACAATTCGACCGATTAATGAATATTCACTTCAAGGGCATGTTTTTTTTAACTCAAACCTTGTTACCGTTATTGGCCGATGGCGGCCGCATCGTGAATTTGTCAAGCGGTTTGGCTCGATTCACGCTGCCTGGTTTTTCGGCTTATGCCGCCATGAAAGGTGCGGTCGAAGTCCTAACAAGATACATGGCAAAGGAACTAGGCCCGCGGCAGATTGCTGTGAATACCGTTGCCCCCGGTGCAATAGAAACCGATTTTGGTGGGGGTGCCGTCCGGGACGACGAACAACTTAACGCCTTCATCGCATCGCAAACTGCTTTAGGTCGCGTGGGCTTGCCTGACGATATCGGTGGAATGATTGCATCTCTTTTGGCTGATGAAAATAGCTGGGTCAACGCACAACGGATCGAAGTGTCTGGCGGCATGCTCTTATAATGCAGCAGCATCGGACACAACGACCATAAATCACATGATTCAATTGAAATGGGGAGTGATGTATCAAACACATATGTACGAGGGCATGTTAGCTGAAACGATCACCATATCAGGGCATGCCCATCAATCGATCAATGCTTATTTTGCCCGTCCATTGGGCGCCGGACCCGTTCCAGGAATTGTTTTGATACACCATATGCCCGGTTGGGATGAATGGTATCGGGAAGCCACACGTAAGTTTGCGCATCACGGGTATGCCGCTATCTCTCCCAATCTTTATTTCCGGGCAGGTCATGGGACACCGGAGGATGTCGCCGCTAAAGTCCGTGGCGATGGGGGCGTTCCCGACCTTCAAGCCATAGGTGACGTCGAAGGCGCAATGTTGCACCTGCGTTCACTGCCTTACCTCAATGGCAAAGTGGGGGTGTTTGGGACCTGCTCCGGCGGCCGACATGCCTTTTTGGCATCCTGCCGGGTACAAGGATTTGATGCGGTTGTGGATTGCTGGGGCGGACGGATTGTGATGCCAAAGGCTGACCTGAACTCTAATTTTCCAGTTGCTCCGATTGATTACACCAAAGATCTGCCATGTCCAATTATAGGCCTCTTTGGCGAGCAAGACCATAGTCCAACGCCGGAACAAGTTGCGGTGCATGAAAAAGAATTAAAAAAGTATGGAAAGACCTTTGAATTTCATATGTATCCGGATGCCGGACATGGTTTCTTCTACTATCACCGACCAAACTACCGGCAGCAACAAGCAGTTGACGGATGGGAGAAGATATTTGCGTTTTTAAATAAATATCTCGCAATAGACTAGAAACCGTCTCAGAATGAGATGGCTTCCAATCAGGGAAGAAAATAAGATGTGTACGATGATTGCCAAAAAGATCAACATTGATGGGAGTGGCAAAGGCACGGCGGGGTGGTTTCGTCTCAATCAGGCCAACGTTTCTTATGATCACCCGTTCCACATTGCCAAAGAATATGCCTTGAATATTGATTTTGCCAACGAGGCCTTCGAGCCCGGGGCCAGGGTTGCGATAGAACTGAGCGAACAAGCTGCTCGGCGTTTGGTGGATGCGATACTAGATGTGCTATCGCAAGCAGAAGTGGGAGGGCACCTGGAGTCATCTACTGTGTAACATGACTCAAATAGTTCGGGAAAAAGCTTTTTACGGAGTCGTCATTTGCGTAAGAACACCATTTCCGAAACCTTGGCCACCTGCTGATCATCCTGGGTCAATTCCACCTGCACCCTGGCAATGCGGCCCTGGGTGTCGATCACCCGTGCCGTGGCAATCACATCTTTGGCCGGATCCGCGGCGTGCAGAAATTCGAGGTCGCAATTCAGCGGCAGACCCACATGGCCCAGGGAGTTGGCCACCGCAGCCATGGTCTGCTCGGCCAGGGTAAACAGCGCGCCGGTATGGGTGTAACCAAGAAAATTGGGCAGTTGCGGCGTGCCGGGCAGCTTGGCCGTGGCCCGACCCGCCTCGAATTCCGTGAAATGAATCGACAGGGCGCGGGCCAAAGGGGAGGTTTCCAACGCCTGACGCAGGGCGTTCAGGTCCTCATCCTTGATGGCGTCGCGCACGGCGTCCGGCTCGCTGGCCGATTCGACAACGGAGAGCTTCTGACGGTTGCGCTCTTCCACCCCGCGGGTCAGCCAGGACACCGCCTCGTTGTACGGCGTGGGTATATTGAACCGTTTGCCTTCGGAGACGATCACTTCATTGAGGTTGCCGATTTCCGTAGGACGCCCGGCCTCCACGTCCTGCAACATGGATACCCGGTTGTCCTTGGTGGAAGCAAATGCCTTGAGGGAAAATGCCAGCGGGTCATCCAACTCCGGGATGTCAATACCCTTGGCGCGGGCAACACTGGCCAATTCCCGGCTGAGACCTCCGATGATATTCACCGAGGGTGCGTGGTTAACTGCCGTGCCGCCGGTGAGGCCGGTCAGGGCGGCGACCACATTGGTGGACACATTGGCGATCAGCTTTTTCCAAATCACGCTGTTGATGTCCGCAGTGGGGTGCACGTCCAGCCCGGCACCCTGGAACTGCTTGACCATCTTTTCGAAGCCGGGTCGGGCAACACCGTCATAGGGGCCGATGACCAGCAAGGGGCCCAGGCCGCCCACATAGCGCACTTCGTTCATGCTCACCGGCATACCCGAATGGGCTGTGATGCCGCCCACCACCCGCTCCGGCCCCACAACCTCGGCAAGCACCTCCAGGTTCCCCAGGCCGTTTTGAACCGACAGAACCGTAGTCTTCCCACCGATCATGGGCAGGGCGCTCTCAATGGCCGACCGGGTGTGGTATCCTTTGACCGCCACCATGACCACATCCTTGACGCCCACCGCATTTACATCCGAGGTGATGGCGATGCGCGCGTGGGTGCGCTTCCCATCGGGCCAGTGCATCCACAAGCCCTCCTTGTCGATCAGGTTGACCCGCTCGGAGAGCACTTCGATCAGGGTGACCGGAAACCCCTTTTGCGAAAAAAGACTGCCGAATATGGATCCCAGAACTCCGGCGCCGACGATTGCTATTTCCATGGCGCACTCCTCAAGTGTCAGCGGCCGTCCAGAAATGATGGATTCGGGCCGTATTCAAGTTGGAAGAAGACCCGCCCAACCGCCATTTGTAATTTGGTGCAAGTCACCCTTGTTTGGGTCAACCTGGCCTACTTTTCACTGTCATCGAGCTGAGCCAGTGCTTTGAGCAGGCCCAGGGGAGATTGATGCATGGACAGTTTCTGTATGGCTTCCATTCTTTTCTGGTTGTTTTCGAACTTTTTTTGTATTCTTGCTTGATAGGCTTCTTTGAGCGCGTCTACCAATTTGTCGAAATCGTAGGGTTTTTCCAGGTATTTGAATGCGCCGAGTTTGGTACATTCCACAGCCGAGTCGACAGTCGCGTGCCCGGTCAGCATGATGATTTCAATGAATTTATGCTTCTGTTTGAGGATTTTAAGTACTTGGGCGCCGTCCGTTCCCGGCATCTGCAGGTCGAGCACGGCCACGTCGAACCCTCCCGCGTTTGCCGCTTCGACAGCTTCGTCTCCATTGCTTGCAGTCGTTACGTCAAAGCCTTTTATGGATAATCGGTCTGAAACTGCCTGTAAGAATTTTACTTCGTCGTCGACCAAAAGGATTTTAATTAAATTTTCCGTCTCCATGACATCCTCCACCGGCGTGGGTTAAAAAAAACCTCCAACTATCCCTTTTGGGTTCGTGAGGGCTTGCCGGTATCCGGCATATCCACCGAAACACGATCCCCTATGATGCTGTCCGGAATCGAAACGGGAATGTCCAATTCCACCCGATCGGTAATGCTGTCATAATGGATAGCGATACCAATCGACCGGGCCATTGACTCGGTTATTGCGTCGGGGAATACCTGGAGCATACTGACATTGAATCCCGGGAAAGTAATTCGCCAAGCCGAATCAATCTGGGGTTTAAGGCCAATCGTGATCTCCGCATCCGGGCCTGAATGTTTAAAATTATAGATCAAGGTGTGGTAAACAACGGCCTGCAAAAGAAACGGACAGGTCGATACAACCGGCGCCTCGTCTGAGTAAAGATATACACCGGCCTTTCCGGAAAAGCTAAGGTAACTGGTCAGGCTGATCACCATATCGAGCATTTCCATAAGGTTAACAGATTCAATCGGGGTGTCGACACTATGGGAGAATCGATTCATCTGCCGGATGGTGGAAAACCCCCGCTGAATTTCCTCGATGATACTGTTGGTGCAATTCTTGAGCATATCGGGCGCTATGGGTTTGCCTGTAGAAGCCAATTCGGACAGATCGCTAAGCAGTCCTGATGTTTCGGAAATTATGGCCATGACGTTTTTCAGCTCATGGGAAATCGAGGCGTTGACCCTTCCGAAAAAGGCCAGGCTGTCATACCCGAACAAATCTTTGGTCTTGTCCATCCACAAACCTCATAATAAATTATCTACTGCCGGTAAGTTTTCGCCGGCTGCACTTTCTGATCAGTGTTTGGAAGCAGGTGCACTGCCATGTCCTTCGGACAAACGCGTCAGGGTTTGAATGAGCTGGTCGATTTTCAATGGTTTTGGGAGATAATTCTCCGCCTCATCGACCCCAAGTTTGTAATCCAATTCGGATCCGTGACCCGTCAGAAAGACGAACTTCGTTTGTGGGTCCAACAGGCTCAGCCTCCGCTTCAATTCAATGCCGCCGATTCCCGGCATCTTGACGTCAAGAACGGCCACATCGAAGTGCTTGCCCTGTTCGATAGCTGCCAGGGCTTTATCCCCGGAAAAGAAGACGTCTGTTTCTATTCCTCGCAGTTGGAGTCGCTTGGCCAGCATCGTTGCGAACTTTTCTTCATCATCTACCAGCAGAACCTTCATGCTTGAATTTCCTTATTGGCTTGAATGGGTAAAGTGACCACGAAGGTGGTGCCTTCTCCCGCTTGGCTTTGGACCGCAATACTTCCATGAAGTTTTTGGACCAGCCCATAGGTAATGGACAGGCCAAGTCCGGTTCCCTGACCTTCTTTTTTGGTAGTAAAAAACGGTTCAAACACTTTGCCAAGATGCTCTTCCGATATCCCGCAGCCATTGTCACGTATATACAGGCGCACCTGTTCCGATCCATTTTCTTCCGCTCGAATGTCCAAGCGACAACCGTCGCTGATGGCCTGAAAAGCGTTGTTCACCAAATTAAGAATCACTTGCTGCAGCTTTCCCCGATCGGTTTCGATAAGGGGGATGGTATCCGGGATGTCCACATGGATCGCAATATTTCGATATTCCGCCTCTTTTTTGTGAAAATTGATCACATCGGCAACCATGTTCTTCAAATCGATGGATTGGGTCTGGATATCGAAACGGCGGGCAAAGCCGAGCAGCTGTCGCGTAATGATACCACAACGTTCCACGGCCTCGATAATCGTATCGATGTGCTCTACCAGCTCAGGGTCTTTTTGGTACTGCTCCTGGAGCAGGAACAAGTCTTTTACATAGCCCGCTGTCTCATTGATCAGCGCCAGCGGATTGTTGATTTCGTGGGCCACACCGGCGGCCAACTGTCCGATGGAGGCCAGTTGACAGTTCTGTTCTGCCACCACCATGGTTTTGGCTTTTTCACGGTCTGCATGAAATATTTTGTTGACCATAAATGTGGATGTCAAGGTGATCACAATGACAATGACGATGGCGCTGACAGCAAGAAACCAGTTAATCTTGGATCGAAGGTCCAGCCACACTTTCATCATTCCGGCTTTTTGTTTGACTACCATTAGAATAAATTGTGTGGGTGCGATCTCAGTGTCGATAAAGGCATAGCCCACGATGATGGGTTGACCATTTCGATCTGTTGCCAGAATTGCCTCCGTGCGCTCGGAATAGTCCGGTATGGGGAGACTCGTTCGGTCAGATTTACCTTCGTAAAACCGGGAAGGGGTCTGCAGCAAGCCGTCGCGGTTGATGAGGAAAATATCAGCATGTTCGCCGGTTTTAAATGAGGACAGTGTCTTTATCAAGCGCTCAGTCTCGATGGTGGCCCGCAGCACAAAGAACCGGCCGTCCGGGCGTTTGGACTTAACCGCAACGACGATATGGGGAACCCCGCGGTAGCCGGAAAATATTTCGCTGACACAAGCATTGCGCTGCTGGCACTCCATGAACCAGGGCTGGTCACTGTAATTTTTACCTTCCAGGTTAAAGGGGCCGGCATAAGCGACCTGGGTCCCGTTATCCATCATTACGCTTAGGTCGGTCAAGCCGCCAAACCCCAACTTCAAGTTTCGCAACACTTCGGCAAGACCTCCGGGGCGGGTCAACTGGTCATAGCTCGCTTCATTGACCGCAAACGTCAGGGCATCCAGGCGTTCTTCCAGGAAGAAAGAGACCGCTCTGCGGGTATTCGACGCCAGCCGTTCGGTGCGCAGCAAAGATTCCGTATTAATCGATGTTTCGATGAGTTGGTAGTAAATAAGGGCCATGATGATCAACGGTACCAGGGCGGTTGTCATTAGGGTAAAAATTGTCGTGCCCCAGGTTTGTCGATAGTCTCGGAAGGTATAGTATGGCGTAAGATGCTCTTCATCGTTATGGGAAAACCGCGGCCACAGTGACCTTATCAAACTGTTCGGCGATTTCGTCATGTCGGTGTTCCTTTAACCTGGGCCATAATGGCAACCAGTTGATCAATATCCAGCGGTTTGTTTATAAAATCGTGAGCCCCCCGGTCCATGCACAGCTTCCGATCCTTTTCCGTTCCATGACCGGTCAAGATAATGACTGTGGTTTCAGGATAATCTAATTTTATTTGCGATAGCACATCTGTACCATACACATCAGGCAGCTGAAGATCCAGTATTACCATTGTAAAGCGTGCCTGGGCAACCTGGTCTAATGCCGTCCTGCCATCATAGCACACCATGCAACGCAATCCACGAAGTTCCAACCGCCTGGCAAGCATATCTGTATATCGCTGTTCGTCATCGACAATTAGTATGTCAAAATGTTTCATAATGCAACTATGATTTGGGTTGACTGGTTTGAAAACATATTCTATATGAAACACATAAATCAATTAGTTTAAAAAGTAAACATTTTGAGGGAGGAAAATGACTAAATGTTAAACACTTTATTGGCCTCACTCGGTCGCCGGCTTATTTTGCTGTTGTTTTTTGTCATGAGTTGCCCCGCCGCCGCGTTTGCCACAGAATCCATGGTTGCCGGCGCCCCATCAAAACCCTGGTGGTTCTGGCCCATTATCCTCTTTTTTTTCTGCCTGATTCTCGGTGTTCTGGCGGTTATGGCCGGTGTTGGGGGCGGTGTGCTATATGTCCCGCTGGTCAGTGGCTTTTTTCCATTTCATATTGATTTTGTAAGGGGCATCGGTCTGATGGTGGCGTTGGCAGGCGCCCTTGCCGCCGGACCGGGTCTGCTGCGCCGCAATCTTGCCAATTTACGCCTGGCCCTCCCGGTGGCCCTGATTGCATCGGCCTGCTCCATTGTCGGCGCAATGCTCGGCTTGTATCTTTCCCGCCTCAATCCCAACCTGATTCAAGCCTGTTTGGGAGGTACCATTGTCGGTATCGCTTTTTTGCTTTTGTTTTCAAAAAACACCGAGAAGCCGGTGGTTACCAAGCAAGACGCCATCGGACTGGCCTTGGGACTACAGGGTGTCTACTGGGACGACGGCGCCCGCGAAAGCGTCGAATGGAAAACCCACCGGACCCTGCTGGGCCTGTTTATGTTCATCCTGATCGGCCTGCTGGCGGGTATGTTCGGGCTGGGCGCTGGATGGGCGAATGTTCCGGTGCTCAATCTGTTGATGGGTGTCCCGCTTAAAGTATCTGTGGCGACCAGTAAATTTTTGCTTTCCATCACCGACACCTCGGCCGCCTGGATCTATCTGAACCGGGGATGCGTGATCCCTCTGATCGCCGTACCCTCCATCGTCGGCCTGATGCTCGGCTCGATCCTGGGCGTCAGGATATTGGCCGTGGCCAAACCCAAGTTCATTCGCTATATGGTGATCAGTGTGTTGTTCTTTGCCGGGTTGAAAGCCCTGGACAAAGGATTGGGGCTGGGCTTTCTGGGTTAACAAATGTTTTACCGAAACGATCAAAAAAGGAGCGCGTCGATATGTCTGCCATGGATAATCCATCTCTCAAACCCAATAAGGAACAAATCATTTATGCCAACTTGTTGCTCATGGGAATGCTTGCTGGTATTATTATCTTGATCATAACGTATGTGATTTATGTGACCGGACTCCTGCCCGCGTATGTCGATACGCATCTCATATCGGCCAATTGGGGTAAAGGCATCCATGAGTATCTCGAGATTACCCATTCGCCCCATGGGTGGGGCTGGCTTTTTCTGCTGGGCAAAGGCGATTTCATAAATTACATCGGTTTCACCTTGTTGGGTGTTCTTACCATCATCTGCTACCTGGTGTTGGTCAGGGGGTACTACCGGCAGAAAAACTGGATATATATGATTATCAGCGTTTTGGAAATTGCCGTGCTCTCTTTGGCGGCATCAGGGCTTCTGGGTAGCGGCGGGCATTAGCTTGCCGGAAGATACCATCAACCCGGATTCTCCAAATATGCATAAAAGGTAGGTGAAAATGGAAAAAAGAAAAATAAATATCTTGCTGGTGGATGACGACCCTAAATTTTTAGAATCCGCTGCTGAACGTGCCAAAATAAAAGGATTTAATGTATTCAAAGCGGAAAACGGCACAGCGGCCCTTGAAATTGCAAAAGACACCCCCATCCATGTAGCCGTCGTCGATCACCATATGCCCGATATGGAAGGACTGGTCGTTATTACCAAGCTCAAGAAAATGCTGCCCGACATCAGGACCATCCTTCTGACGGGTCAAGGTGGTGAAAAATTAAAAGAGGCCACCCAGGCGCTCAATTCGGACTATTTCGATAAAGGGGAAATGAACCGCTTCTGGGAATTTCTCTCCAATCTTCCGCTGGGAAACATCAACATCCTTCTGGTGGACGATAATGAAAATTTCGTCAACACCCTGGCCCAGCGCATTCAGTTGAAGGGGTATGATCCACTAGTTGCCCTGAATGGCAAGGAAGCACTAGAAATAGCGAGAAGCAACAAGATTCAAATTGCCGTGGTGGACCACGACATGCCGGAGATGGATGGCCTGGTGGTTATCACCAAGCTCAAAGAGATAGACCCCGATATCCACACCTTGCTGCTCACGGGCCACGGCGATGAAAAACTCAGGGAGGCGACCCAGGCGCTCAATTCCCATTATTTTGAAAAAGAGGAGATGAACACGTTTTGGAGCTTTATCCGCAGAAACCTGCAACGTCTGGAAAAGCACATGGCAGCAGCGGGAATGGCCACAGGCGGTGATATCGAAGACGCATTGGACATCGAATCACCACGGGGCAAAAAGCGATAAACCTATTAGAAAGGCGCCTGTTCAAGCCAATCCCTGTTTGAAGAAATGAGCTGTTTTCGATATACTCTATTAAATTCTGAAAGACGCGATGGTTCGAGAGGGGAAATCATGTTGCAGTCAACATATTCATACCTTGACGGGGAAGTAAAACAGTCATGACAGCACAGGTTAAAAGCGTTCTTCTGGTCGACGACGAAGCAAAATTGCTGAAAACGATTGCCCAGCGCATAGAGATGATGGGTTATAAACCGCTAACGGCGACCAGCGGCATCGCGGCCATCGACATCGTAATGAAGAACCCGATCGACCTTGCCATCGTCGATCTTCAAATGCCCGATATGAATGGCCTGGTGACGATCACAAAGCTTAAAGAGATCAAGCCTGGATTGAAAACCATTCTGCTCACCGGCCACGGCAATGACAAAGTCAAGCAGGCCACTGAATCACTCAATACGCTCTATTTCGAAAAAACCGAAATGGGAGATTTTTGGCATTTCATCAAGCAAATGGATGCTAATAGTAAGGTCGTTGTTATCCACCCCCCAACCGACCAGCCTGGCATCCCGGCCGGCGAGGCAAGCCATCCAGCCAATCAAATCGAGACTCACCCCCGGCGCGTTTTCAACAATGCAGGTGAAAAAAGACAAGGGAGGGTGGCCCATTCCGATCGAGTCGGCGAGATGGACCGCCTCCGGATTGTCGGCGAGACCCCGGCCATGCAGGAACTGCGTAAAAGCATCGAGAGTGCAGCATCATTGGATTGCCCAGTGATGTTGTACGGTGAACCGGGTTCAGGCAAAACGCTTGCCGCCAGGGCCATTCATGCTGGAAGCATACGCCAAAACCTTCGCTTTTTGGTCATCGGCTGCGAAAATTTCATCAGCACGCAACTTGCCGGACAACTGCTCGGCTATCAAAGCATCAGCCTGTCCGAAGCCATTCGGACCCGCAGTGGCATTTTTAGCAGCGGCGAGGTTGGCACGCTTCTTTTCGACCAGATAGAAAAAATGCCTGAGCATATGCAGGAGCAGGTCTTAAGCATCCTCGAAATGGCAGACACCCGGCAATCCGAAGGTCAAAAGGGAGGGGGTGGGAGCATCGATATACGTATTGTGGCAGCCACCCAGACGGACCTGGCCAAACGGGCAAAAGCAGGGTCCTTTTCACAGCGCCTTCTCGAACGGTTGACATTATTTAGCATGGTGATACCGCCGCTGCGGGATCGAAAAGATGATATCCACCCTCTGTGCCGGTACTTCTTTGACAAATATCGAAAAGAACTGGGAAAACCGGTCCGATCAATTTCGCCGGAGTTTGTAAAAATACTGGCGGATTACAATTTCCCCGGAAACGTTCGAGAGTTGGAAGCCATTATCGAGCGGGCGGTCATTCTCACTGAAAGTGAAACCATCGAACGCAAGCACTTGCCGGTTCGATTTCTCGACACCCTGAAATCGGTCAAAATCCAGGACTCTACTCGATATTCAACTTTGGCGGAGCTTGAAAAACGATATATCGTCAAAGTTCTTGAGGCTACCCATGGCAACAAGTCCAAAACGGCGGAGATATTGGGAATCAGTCGCGCAGCGCTCTGGCGAAAATTGAAACAGTTTAAAACCGAAAAACCCAGCCAATAAATATCATAGCTCACCGCGATTATTGACACAAATCCTCCTTTTTGCCATACTCTGATCTGCTTTAAACAAGCTCTCCCACTTCAATTGGTCTTAATGTGCAATTGAACTCATTCATCGTAGATTCTATTGGTTTTGCATCTATTTCATGGAGTGCCGATAATGAATGCACCACAAGAGTACCTGCTGCGCGCCCTCAAAGCACTCAAGCGTCAAATGTTTGTGATTACACCGTCGTCCTACACCATCTTGGCATCAAAAAATGATGCCATCGGCCCGGTTGATAATACCCTAATCGGCCAGCAATGCCACAAAATCCTATTTGATCGCACCATTCCCTGTGATGCTTGTCCGGCCGCCGAGGTTCACAAGACCCGGCAGACCGCCATGAGGCCCAATCCGGACGGTTTAAAGGAAGATGAAACTGAATCCTGTTTTTACGCCTATCCGATCTTCGAAATGGATGGTGTTGATCCGGACAATGTGGATAGTGAGATCGATGCCATCGCGGTGATGAGTTACGATGTATCCATCTTAAAAGGACTGGTGGGAAAACTTGAACGCTCGCATTCATTTTTGCAAAACCTGATTCAAAGCGCCTTGGATGGTGTTATCTCGGCAGACATGACCGGAAAAGTTTTGATGTTCAATAATGCGGCCGCTCAAATCACCGGATACAGTGCCGAGGAGGCATTTGCGAATATGAATATTTCCGACATCTATCCAGAAAACATCGCCTACGAGATTATGCATAAGCTTCGTTCCGATGAATTCGGCGGTAAAGGCAAGCTTCACTCTTACCAGGTCGACGTGGTTTCCAAACAAGGGGACCTGATTCCCATCAGCCTCGATGCTGCCATTGTCTATGAAAAGGGCCAGGAGGTAGCGTCCATCGGTATCTTCCATGATTTGCGCGAGAAGTTGCGTATGAAGGCCGAGCTTGAAAGCGCTCAAGTTCAGTTGCTTCAAGCCGAAAAGATGTCCTCATTAGGCAAACTGGCGGCCGGTGTGGCCCATCAACTCAACAATCCCATCGGGGGCATTACATTGTTTGCCAGCCTGTTGCTGGAAGAATACGATTTGGAGCAAGGTGCCAAAAAAGATGTCATTCGTATTTTAAAGGATGCGGAAAGATGTCGTGATACCGTCAAAGAACTGCTTGAGTTTGCCCGGCAGACCGATTATTTCATTCGCCCCCACGATATCAACAAAATTATTCGACGAACGTTATTTCTGATTGAAAACCAATCGCTGTTTCAGAACATTGAGACCCAGGACCTGCTCGCTGACGACTTGCCCATGATCACTGTCGATGCCCAACAAATGAATCATCTTTTCTTAAATATCATTCTGAATGCCGCTCAAGCCATGCAGGGTGAAGGACAACTGTCCATAAAATCTTCGTTGACAAAGAACGGCAAATTTGTCCGAATCGAGATTTCGGATACCGGCCCCGGCATACCTGAACACATCTTGCCAAGAATCTTCGATCCCTTTTACACGACCAAAGAAGAAGGCGAGGGCACCGGATTGGGGTTGAGTATCGTATACGGCATTATGAATACGCATAAGGGGAGTATTAAAGCCGTTAACCGACCTGATCAGGGCACAACGTTTATCATCGAGTTGCCGGTAAGTCTTTCAAATACGGAAGGAGCATAAATTGGTACAGGATATAGAACCTATTCGCGTATTGATCGTGGATGATGAAGAAAGTATCCGCGTTGGCGCAGAACGAATTTTAGCTCGCATGGATTTTAACGTGTTTTTGGCCTCCAGGGGGGACGAGGGGCTTGAGATACTTGACCGTGAAAAACCAGCTATCGTGCTTCTTGACATGAAAATGTCCGGCATGGGAGGGATGGAGGTTCTCGCGAAAATACGTGAAAAAGACCCTTCTGTGTTGGTCATTGTGATCACCGGTTTTGCGACCATCGAGGCCGCTATTGAAGCCATGAAGAACGGCGCCTACGACTTCATTCCCAAACCGTTTGAACCCGACCAGCTCAGGATTGTGGTCAACCGGGCCTGTGAAACCCTGCGGTTGAGAAGAGAGCGGGAGGCGCTCGAAAAAGAGCGACGACGCACTTTGGCCGACTTGGACACGGAAAAAAGCCGAACCTATACCATCCTCAATTCTCTTCCCAACGGGGTTGTCGTCACCAATACGGATGGCCAGGTCGTCTTGCTGAATCCGGCTTTTCGATCACTTTTTGACTTGGACCCCTGCATGAATGCCGGTCAACCCATCGAATCCTATGTGTCGGATGAGGGCTTTTGCACCCTGGTCAAAAATATTTCCAGCGGCAAATTTGTTGATTTTGAAGATATTCCCACTTATGAATTCAACCCTTCGAATGAAAAATATCTTTTGGCCAAAGGACAACGGGTTCTCGGAGAAAGGCGCGAATGCTTGGGTGCCGTGGTCACTCTGATCGATATCACTTCAATGCACATGATGGATCAAATGAAGAATGAATTTGTTGCCAAGGTCACTCATGAGTTGAGATCTCCCCTGTCGACCATTCATGCCCAGCTCGCATCGGTGATCAAGGAGATGATGGATGGCGATATGGTCAAGGACCATAAAATACTTTCCCGCGCCAAGGAAAAGACCCAAGGGCTCATTTCACTGATCGGCGATTTGCTTGATCTGTCGCGTATTGAAGCGGGCACGGCTTCTCTGACAGCCAGAGTGGTTCATTTGGATACGATGTTGGAGGATATTGTCGAATTTCTGAATGCCCAAGCAAAGGCCAAAGAACAATCTCTCAAATTGATACTTCCCTCCAAACCGCTGCCCACTATCACCACCGACCAAATGGTGCTGGAAAGTATTTTTGGAAACCTGATTACCAATGCGATCAAATATACTCCGGAAAAGGGAAAGATTCTCGTCAGAGCCGATGTTGCCGGAAAGCAAATTCGTGTCTCGGTTGCCGATAACGGATATGGTATTGATGCCAAGTATCTGAAGAAAATCTTCGAACGTTTTTACAGAGTTAAGAATGAAAATACACGTTATATCATCGGAACCGGGCTGGGTTTACCCATTGTGAACGGCCTGGTAAGTTCCTTGGGCGGGTCCATCACAGTGGAAAGCACACCCCACGAAGGATCGACCTTCACGGTATTTCTGCCAACTGAAAAGAGCTGTGAAGTACCTTGAGAAAGTCAGAAGGGTCGACATCGATCTTGGTCCAGAGCAATAAACTTCTACGTGCCTGGTGAGCCAACGGTGTGAGCCCATCTATGAATTGGATACCTCTTGACCGGGCATATGTTTCCCAAAAATTATTGCGACGGCCATAATTCAGGTCGATCAGCAATTCACACCCTTTGACTTCCAACCCCTTAAGCAACTCCGCCATTTCGCAGGACTCTTCAACTGTGGACACCGAAGTGGCATTGACCATGATGTGGGCGGTTAGGGTTTGGTTATGGAGGCTTGCAAGGGGCAGCGATTCACCACCGATTTGGTCGATTACGGTTTGGGTCTTTTTTTCACTCCGACCGGCAATCAGGATGGTCTCCGTTCTGAGCCAATTCAAAATAAAAACCACGGCCCGGGCTGCACCACCTGTCCCAAACACCAGGGCAGTTTTTCCGGTCGCATCAAATCCGGTCTCTGTCATGGCATTCATGAACCCAACCGCGTTCGTGTTGTAGCCTTTTAGGATATCGCCATTTCGGGTAATGGTATTGACGGCACCGATAATATTGGCACCTTCAGATAGAATGTCCAGATGGGGAATAACACTCTCTTTGTAAGGTGCGGTGATGTTTGCTCCAACGATATTTAAGGTACGCAGGCTTTGGACTGCTTCACCAATTTTTCCCGGTGCCACCATAAAGGGTATATAAGAACCGTTAAGTCCGATTTGCTTAAGTATGGTCGAAAACAATAGCGATGATTTCAAATTGAATACACGCTCATCCCCTAGTATACAAAATACTTTGTTCTGAATTTCCACGATGGGCTGAGGGTCGTTTTTCACATAATCCATATCATCATCGTCCCTATGCCTTAATGATCGACCTCATGGTTGTTCTCAACGTCACGCAGGCGCCCTGGCCAAAAAGGCGCAAAGATCCGTGGTGTCCATGCGGTTTTGATCCAACCCCAAAGCATCGGGTTCTATGCCGAGGGCCAGTCCCAGAAGTTGTGTGTAGAGAATCGGAGCAAGAGAATCCCTGCTGGGTGATTGCGCAATCAACATTTTCTGAACACGATCGAATTGAAGTTGACAGTAAACGCAGGCAACACATAAAAAGTCAGCCCCGCCGGCTTGTGCGCTTTTTATTTTTTTATCGGTAAGGTGAAAGGACAGGTCGTCGAACGACCCCCAGGCCGGAGCGCCGCAGCAGTCCAGCTTTAATGACCAAGGTATGCTTTGAGCTCCCGTAACTTCTACCAGCGCATCAAAACGCGTGGGAGCAACCGGGTCATCGAATTGCAGCACCTTGCTTGGGCGCAACAGGTGGCAGCCATAGTGGGTCGCAATTTTAAGGCCTTCATAGCGTGTCACGAGTTGATCTTTTATGTCGTCAATACCTATCTCTTCGAGTAGCACCTCAAATACATGCCGAACTTGAGTTTTTTTTTGATAGGCTAGATTTTCTTTTTGTAGAATGTTTGATATCTCATGGTGAAAGGTATCGTCGTTTTCCATCCGGAACTTGGCTTGTTTCAGACTCTCGAAGCAGCAATTACAGAGCGTGATAATATCCAGTCCATTACCTGCAGCCACTGCCAAGTTGCGGACCGAGGCCAGAAGATAGGCCTTGTTATCCGTGCTTTTCAGGGGGTAGCCACAACAATTGAATTCTTTAATATCGATAAGTGCCACGCCTAATTTTGCCAATACGGCATTGGTTGAGGCCTCATAATACTTTAAGAATATTGAAGTGGGGCAGCAGCGAAAAATGGCATATTTCATAGAATTTTCCATCTAGGCGGCCTTGGCGCGCTGGTTAATGTGGTGGCTGGCCAAACTCTTGATTTCACTAAACACGTCGGTGACATGCACTTGCTGGGGACAGGCTTCCTGGCACTGGTAGCAGCCCAGGCAGGCCCATAGCATGCGGGAACTGAAGACCATGTCACGCAACCCCATAGCGGCGGCATGCATCATTTGGTGCGGCATCATATCGAGCGCTGCGTTGGGGTCTTCAAGACATTTGACCACCGGACAAACCGACGTGCATGTCGAACAAGTAAAGCAAGTTGAAAAGCTCGCGCTCTGGGCGGAAATTCTCAATATGGACCGAAAATCTTCATCCATTTGTTGTGGGTCAAGATCATCCTCCCGGTGGACAAACTCGAAAATAGAAGCCACATGCTGTTTGATGCGTTGCAGCGGTTTCTCATAATTTTCCTTGGAGATATGGGGCGCCATCAAACCACGGTAGTAGGACAGCGGTGACAAAAGTGCTGTATCCGGGTAGCCTTTTTGAAAAATGATTTCTCTTGTTTTAAACCATATTTGCTGGAGATTTATTCCCGCCGGGCAGACATCGGTGCAACGATGGCAATTGGTGCAAAGATAAAATCCCGATTGCATCGACTTGACTTGGGCCGAATCCATATCCCGACCGGAGGTGAGCCGTTTGGTCAGGGCGATTTTTTCCGATGGCAAAATGGATGCGTTGGCAATGGTATTGAAAATAACACCCACAGCGCACTGTTGGGTACAGGCGCCGCAATGGGTACAAGCATCCAATTCCATAATCTGCCGGGTTTGGATATTGGCCTGATCCGAGGTTTTGGTGTCCATGACTGCGTTGATCATCAAACTCAAGGGGGTCGTTACGATATGAAAAAATTTACTAAATGGAAACAAGGCCAACCCGATGAAGCACGCCAGATAATGCACATGCCATAAGATGGTCGGCAGACCGGCTTGATCCAATGCGGCAGATAGGGGCTTTATCAGCCTTGAAAGACCGTAGCTGGCAAAGGCCCACTGGGGCCGAGAGTGGCATTCAGCACAATAGTTTTCGTGTAATTCCGCACCTGAATCCAGAGTCGCGGTATCCACCGGTTCCACTAAGTCAGGAACGATGACACCGAAGTTGGCTTCCCAATAGCTGGCCAAGGCTTTTTCGTCAACGGGGTCATCCAACGCTGCGTAATCGCTAACCATTTCCTGGTAGCGGGTGTATGACAGAATGTTACTGCCCTCCAAGAAAAAACCGGACAGCATCACCACGGCGATAACGATTAGAATAAAGCAGTCGGCTCGGTTGGTCATGAAGCGTGGCGAAGGCCTGATCGTTCTGCGGCAGATAGCGATTATCAAACCGGCCATCACCAATACAAAGGCCAAATTGCGGGTAAACAGATAGGGACTCAGGGTGGGATAGTAATTCGCGAAGAGATTTTCCGAGATGTAACTGTCCAGTGCGTGCAACAGGAGCAGGGCCATAAATCCATACATCAAACAGATATGCATGATCCAACGAATTCGGTTTTCACGCCATATCCGCATCTGAAGTAAAACATCCAGGACCAGCACTTTTAACAAGGTTATCAACCGCCGGCTGAATAGGGTGGCTAAACATCCTTTGACAAATGCGCCCACCCGCATGGACAGTGTGTGCCGGCGGTCAACGTCAAGAGGGTACCGAAACCAGGTTGATATCTTATACAAAAGACCGCAACCGCAGACCACGAGCGCAATATAGAGACTGGCTTGAAATAGCATGATTTGATTTTCCAATATCTATAAAATAGATCGGATACCCACCTTTATGTGTTACACACTTAAAATACAGCGTCTGGAATTTTGCTGATGGTTTTTTGGTTTTAACCCAGCAAATTTTTAACGCTATCAACGATGTCTTCTGCCGAAGCCGGCTTGGGCAAATAGTCCTCCGCCTCCATGCTTAACCCATCATGATGAGAGTAACTCGTTGAGCTGACGTGATCGGCCACCGCCGTCAGCATAATGATGGGGATATCCCGGTATTGCGGATCGGCTTTTAATTCCGCGCACACCGCATACCCATCTTTTTCCGGCATCATCACATCTAGAATAATGGCATCCGGTGGGTTGGCTTTTACTTTTTCAAGGGCCTCTACACCGTCATAGGCAATTTCCACCGCAAAACCCTCTCTCTTCAGGTCGTCTTGGACGATTGATGCAAAATCGGGTTCATCGTCGACCACTAGTATTCTCTTTTGTTCACTCATGGGACTCTCCTTATCGTGCGTTGGGGTTATATAGTCTGCTTAGTGCACTTTTATTCATCTTCGATAATGGGTCGCGGATATAGTCCGGCCCGCTCTACAATCTCAGGAACCTTTTCTTCCCATTCGATGGCCATAACGTGAAATCCCGCCACACCCTTGACCTGCTTTAGACGCTGAATGGATTCCACACAAATAGCGATGCCCTCATCGGCCTGTTTCTCTTTAGGGGTGTCGGCCATTCGCTTGACCACCTCATCCGGAACTTCCATTCCCGGCACCCTGTTTTTCATATAACGCGCCATTCCAGCGGATTTAAAAGGTGTGACCCCCGCCAGTATGCAAACCTTATCCAGCAAACCTTTGTCGCCGGCCAATCGTAGCCATTGCTCAAACTTATCCAGATTATAGATGCACTGGGTCTGGATAAACTCCACGCCGGCGGCAATTTTTTTGGCCAGCCGCGGAACACGAATTTCAAAAGGATCGGCAAAAGGATTGGCGGCGGCACCGACGAACATTCGAGGCGGCCGCTCAATTTCATCACCGCCTAACAATTTGTGCTCGTCACGCATATGGCGGACGGTCTGGATTAGCTGGATGGAATCCAGGTCATGAACATTCTGACCGGCCGCACAATCACCAAAACTCTGGTGGTCGCCTGTGAGGCACAAAATATTATGGATGTCAAAAGAGGCCGCACCCAAAATATCGCTTTGGAGGCCTATCCGGTTGCGGTCCCGGGTGACCATCTGTAAAATCGGCTCCAGCCCCATTAATTTTATGTGGATGCAAGCTGCCAGGCTGCACATTCTTGTGACCGAGGTCTGGTTGTCGGTGATGTTGATGGCGTCCACGTGATTCTTGATCATATCGGCCTTGCGGGTAATGACATCCGGGTCACTGCCCCGGGGCGGCCCACATTCCGAAGTAACCGCGAGGTGTCCCAAGGTGAGGATTTTTTCGAGTTTGCTTGGTGTGGCCGGATTCATTATTGCACATCCTCCCTTGTGATTTTTCGCGGACCGCCAGCCCTATCGCTGGACCAATCTTTTATGGGAGCGACCTTTTCATATTCATCGAGTCTGCCCAATCTTTTGAGGCGATCAATAATAAGTTGCCAGACACAGTCGAGCTCTTTATCGATTTCGCATTTGCCTTTGCTCGATCCGCCGCAAGGTCCATTCAGGACGCGCTTGGCGCAGCGAGCCACCGGACAAATTCCGCCTGTGCGGGCCAATATGCATTCGCCACAGGCTTGACAGCGTTCGACCCACACACCCCGGCTCTCGGTAGCGCCTAAAAAACAGGTATTCACACCAGGAAAGACCTCGAGAGACGAGTATTTTTCAGCCATGAATTGGACCCCTATACCGCAGGCTAAAGATACCACGGCTTGATATTGGCCGACCCTGCCGCGTAGTACTTCCAGGTACTCATGATCGCATTGGCGCTCAAGGGTCTCCTCATCGATTTTTACTTCCCGGCCCTGGTTCAAAAAATAGAGCCTTAAGGCCGAAGCAAGCAATTCGACTTCCTTTTTTCCACCTGCTTCACAAACCGTCACACATTCATTACATCCTAGGATAAGAATGCTCTCAAATTGCGTGATCTGCTCAATGATCTCCTCAATCGGTTTTTTATCTGCGACAATCATAATTTAACCTTGCTAATGGGTCAATGGTATGAAAACTGTTTAATCACGCTAGGCCACTTTTTTGCGTTTGACCAATTTGATGGGATTGGGCCCCAGGGCCGATATCCTCTCGGTCATTTTCACAGCGATCTCGACAAAGCGCGGCGCCTCGGAAGATGATAAATTGAACATAGCCACACGGTCTGCGCCGATACCTACGCTGTCAAGTATAGCGGCCACCTGCCTTACGCGTTTTTTGGCCCTTAAATTACCGCTGTTGTAGTGACAATCACCTTCGACGCAACCCAGCACGTAGACGCCGTCGGCCCCCCTTTCAAACGCACGCAGCATATAAATCGCATCTACCTTACCCGTGCAGGGGACAAGGATGATTTTAATGCTGGGTGAATATCCCAACCGCATCGAACCTGCCAGGTCCGCAGCACTATACCCTCAGAAATGGCAGCAAAAAGCTATGATGATGGGCTTGAAATCCGGTTTCATAATACCCCTTTGAGCAAGGCTTCAACCTTGCTGAGCAATTGTTCATCTTCATACCAGTTCAATTCGATGGCCTTGGCGGGGCACTCCGCCGCGCACACCCCGCAGCCTCGACACTGGGCCTCGTCAATCTCACTGACGCCGTCGGCATTGATCACCGGAACTTGAAACGGGCATGAGCGAACACAGACCAAGCAGGCAGCGCACTGTTCGGATGCCACTTGGGCGGTAATCGCCGAGAGTGTTAAATAGGGCTGTGAAAGAAAGGTTGTGGCCCGTGAAACCGCCGCACCAGCTTGGGATATCGATTCGGAGATGGTTTTGGGTCCATGGGCGGTCCCACACAAAAACAGGCCTTCGGTGGGCATGTCCACCGGCTTGAGCTTAACATGCGCCTCCATAAAGTACCCTTGGGCATTGCGGCCCAGTTTCATGATGGAGGTCAGCTCTTCGGTATCCGCAGCCTGCATACCGGCACTCAGGGCAACCAGGTCGGCGTTCAGGGTGATGCGCCGGTTGAGCACGTGGTTGTGAAAAGAGACCCGAATCCCACCCGCCGCAGAGGGATCTACCTGTGGGGGATTGTCCGGATCATAGCGTACAAAATAGACCCCCTGGCGTCTTGCTTCAGTATAGTAGTCCTCCAGAAGACCGTAGGTTCGCACATCCCGGTACAATACACAGATATCAACCTCGGGTTTCTGTTGTTTGATGGTCAGGGCATTTTTTATGGCTGTCTGGCAGCATACTTTGGAGCAGTCCGGATTGGATTCATTGCGCGAGCCAACACATTGAATCATGACCACGCAATCAAGTTGATGGCTGCCTTCGGTTTGAAGATGCGCCTCAAGTTCGAGTTGGGTCATAATGCCGGGATGCGCACCGTATGAATACTCCGTGGGTTGGTATTCGGTGGCGCCGGTGGCAAAAATGGCCACGCCGTGATCGATTTTGCGTTCATACATTCCGGGACCCACCAGAACTTCAGTTGTAAAATTGCCTTTGAAACCTGAAAACTGTACCACAAGGGCCTGCATCAGGACCTGAATTGCCGGATGGTCATGGACTTTTTTAACAAGAGCGCCGAGGTATTGTCCCACATCGGCACCATCGATGGTATGGGTGATGCGGGTTGCCAGGCCACCCAAATGATCTTTTTTTTCAATAAGGGCGACATCAAAACCTTGTTCGGCCAAACCCAAGGCGGCTTTCATACCCGCAACGCCGCCACCCACCACCAATGCCCTCTGGTTGATGGGAATCTGTCTTTCATGCAGGGGGTTCAGGGTGGTGCAGCGCGAAACAGCCATGCGAACCAATTCGTAGGCTTTTTGGGTCGCCTCCTCCGGGTCATTGGCATGCACCCAGGAATTTTGATTGCGAATATTGGCCATCTCAAACAAATAGCGGTTTAGACCGGCGGTCTTCAAATTGGCCATAAAAATCTCGCCGTGGGTCTTGGGCGAACAGGCCGCCACAACCACACGATTTATTCCTTTTTCGTGGATGACTTTGCGCATGAGCTCTTGCGCATCCTGAGAACAGGTAAAGACGTTAACCCCAGAATAGACAACCTTGGGAAGCTTGGCCGCATAGGCCGCCACTGCCTCGACGTCCACGACGCTGGCGATATTGATCCCGCAACAACACACAAAAACACCAATTCGTGGGTCTTGATCGGTAACATCGATCTCTTCCATGATGGCTTCGTGTTGGGTCACGGTTCCACGGGCATTGGCCAAACTGCTGCCGGCAGCGTAAGCCGCCGCACTCGCGTCAGTGATGGACGCGGGGATGTCCTTGGGCCCCTGCATGCTGCCGCATACATAGATTCCAGGCCGGGAAGTCTCTTGGGGGCTGAAGGTCTCGGTGGCGGCAAAATTATAGTGGTTCAAATCGATCTGGAACTGTTCGGCCAGTCGATCAGCTGAATCCGGCGCTGAAAGGCCAACCGACAAGATGACCAGGTCAAAACGCTCTTCCTTGATGCCACCGGACTCCCGGGCATAACGGATGCAAATATCAGATCCCGGGTCGGTCACATCGATGGCATGGATACGGGATTTGACAAAGCGGACACCGGCCGAAACCTTGGCCCGCTGGTAGTATTTTTCATAGTCTTTGCCCACCGTACGAATGTCCATATAAAAAATGGTGCACTCAAGATCGGCGTGGGCGTGCTCTTTGGCGATCATCGCCTCCTTGATCGCATACATACAGCAAACCGAAGAGCAGTATCCGTTTCCGCAGCGCGCCGTATCCCTGGAACCAATGCATTGCAGCCATGCAATCCGACGGGGTTCGGTATTGTCCGAGGGCCGCAGCATTTTTCCCATGTTGGGGCCTGAGGCGCTCAAGATACGTTCAAACTCCAAACTGGTGATGATATCCGGATGATCTTGATAGTGGTAATAGGCGTCCAACTCTCTGGGATCAAACGTCTTTGCACCGGTGGAAAGAATCACCGCCCCGGTTTTCAAGGCAATCTCTTCTTCCCGGTCATCAAAATTGATGGCGTCGGCCGGGCAATATTTTTCGCAAGCTTTACAACGCCCGTTTTTGAAATAGATGCATCGGTCGGCATCAATAACGTACTTAAATGGTATGGCTTGGGCGTAAGGAATATAGATCGCCTTGCGTTTAGCAAGTCCCTGGTTGTATTCATCGGCGGCTTTGGCCGGACATTTCTCTGAACAGGCACCGCAGGCGATGCATTTGTCGACATCAACATATCGGGGATGCTTTTTCAGATACGCAGTGAAATTGCCTTTTTCACCTTCGAGGCGAGTTACCTCCGCTGGTGCGATCACTTCGATGTTGATATGCCGGCCGACCTCGACCAGTTTGGGAGAGACAATTCACATGGAGCAGTCATTGGTTGGAAATGTTTTATCCAACTGCACCATGGTGCCGCCGATGGATGGCCTTTTTTCCACCAAATAAACATAGTATCCTGAATTGGCCAGGTCCAGGGCCGCTTGAATTCCGGCGATACCACCGCCAAGCACCATAACAGATCCGATTTGATCGACATTGCCGGCCATTTATACCGCCTCCATTTAATTATAGGTATGGATAGTCAATGGGATTGATGTCATCACATCAGCGCAAAAAGATGATCCGAGTTTTACCTAGGATAAATATATCTTTGGATAAATCAGATCTTTTTTGTCTTATTATAAGGATATTCAAAAATTAATGTCAAGCTATTTATCATAATTATACATGTGCATTGATAATTTCGGGCAGTTTATCCTCCCAGCCTAAGGTTGAAATATGCACGCCGCCAAAACCTTCACCTTGAATGGCATGGATCAATTCTGCTGCGATCCGCACGCATTCAAGCACCTTATCGGGCGCCTTTTGGATACGCTGAATGAGCTCACCGGGAATATGAATATGCGCCATATTGCGATCCAGGTAGCGCGCCATGCCTGCGGATTTGAGCAGCAGTACCGTTGGCAAAATGGTGGCATTTATATGCTCGATTCGCGTTCGCAACCTTTTGAGCGCTTCTAGCTCAAAAACAGGCGTCGTGATATAAAACCTGGATCCGTCCTGGTGTAACCGGGTCATCCGATCGATTTCCGCGTCAATTCCAGCATCGGCAAGGCCTGCATTGATTTGGGCGCCTACTAAAAAGGTGGGCGAGCCGGTCAATTCAACGCCGGCCATGTCCCGTCCTTGTGCAAGGGAACCGATGGCTTGAAGCAGTTGGAAGATATCAATGTCATTCACAGGTTGGGTTTCATGATGATCGCCCATCTGAGGATCTTCGCCAATGACGGGCATCAGGTTCCGAATACCGCAAGCATAGGCGGCCAGCAAATCCGCTTGCAGGGCAAGGCGATTTCGGTCGCGGCAGTTGATTTGCATGATGGTTTCCATCCCCTCACGATGCAGGATCATGGCAGCCCCCAATGCACTCATACGCATAACCGCCGTGCTTAGCTCAGGTACCACAAATGCGTCCACCATGCCTTTGACATGCGTGGCATCCCTGATCATCTTGGAAACATCAACACCTTTGGGAGGTTCAAGCTCAGCCAAGATTACAAACTCACCTGATTCAATTTTTTGATTTAGTCCCATAAGCGCTCCTTTAGCGTCAATTTAGAACACGATGGATGAGCAACAGCAAGTGTGGATCATGCCATAAAACTGGGTCTTGCCGCAACTGTCGTAACTTACGACACCAAAGCGAAACAAACAAGCGGCCTGCAATGGTGTACAAAGTCCATGGGTTGCCTTCCAGGACCCGCCAATTGTCTCATGCCACGGGATCCTGTTTATAGATTAGGTGTACAGGGATTTGATGCGATGCCTTGCCTGCTATTACTAAATCGTGCGCGATTAGCCAATGGTTAATTCCAAATGCAAAGAAAAAAGAAACACGCCCAACAATTGGAATATTGCCCACGGACCTCCTGACAAGCTTTTGATGGACTTATTGACAATGTCACGATAGAGACCCGGAATTTTCTCATATGGAGATGAAATCTAGAGCAATACATGGCACATCTCCAATCACCCAAGCGTCACTTCCTGGCGCAATTTCGAATGCACACCCCGACTCTATTTCCGCTTCGTTTCCGGATGGATCTTTGACCATCATGCGGCCAGAGATAATATAACCAATATGATTCTCTGAATCCTTGCCTACTTGCGGCCCGGCATGTAAAGACCACCGCCAGCCTGGTTGATACGTTCCAAATCCAATGGCAGCAGTCCGAAGCGCAGCACAGGAACGCGTGCTGCCGTCAATGAATACCCGGGTGTTCTCCGCAGTACTCGGATCTCCTTTAACAATGCCTGACTGTAATCTTTTATTTGGTTTTATCATAGTTCCTCTTGCCGGCTGACGTTTACCATAAAGCGCGCCGTTTTTGGTTCCCCACCAGCGGTTATTTTTTTATTTTCTTAAATTTCAATTTATTATGTCAATGTAATAACGAGATATTCAATCATAGGTATAGATTCGCATAGCCTCACACTCGCGGGGGATAAACGCCCGGGCCTGCATGTGTTGCTAGGTTGACAGGCAACGGAGCGTTGCACGACCATTTTTAACTTTTGCGCCATTACGTTTCGGTATATAGATAAAATTTTACGGACTCCCTACAGGGGGTATCTTCCTTTTCCGCATATGCATATCAGGAGATCCTAATATCATGAAAGCATCTCAATTGAAAAAAGGAAACGTTGTCAACATCAACGGATTGCCATACCAAGTAAGCCAGATCGACATCAGTACGCCTACGGCCAGGGGTGGCAACACGCTGTACCGGGTGCGTTTCAAGGGTGTCACCAGCGGCCAGAACCTGGACCAATCCTACAAAGGCAACGACAATCTTGAAGAGATGAACCTGGAGCGCCGGCAAGTGAGTTACCTTTATTCCAATCAGGATAATTTTCATTTCATGGATTCAGAAAATTATGAGCAATATAGCCTGCACCACGATCAGGTGGGCGAACAGCAAGACTGGCTGAGCGATAACTTGGAAGGCATCACCGCCCTGTTGTTGGAGGGACATGTGGTGGGGATCGAGTTGCCGGCCAATGTGGAGCTGGAAATTGCCGATACCGCACCCGTTATCAAAGGGGCCACTGCCACCAATCGCAATAAACCGGCCACGCTTTCTAACGGTCATGTGGTGCAGGTGCCTGAATATATGGCGCCGGGAGAGCGGGTGCGTGTAAATACCGAAACAGGTAAGTTCATGTCGCGAGTCAAATAAGGATGCCGCTGTTCGAGTCCGTAATGGTGGCAATCATCATAAAATTAGGTCCTTATAGTGGCCCGACCGCACCGGTGAAAACCTGTTTGACCTTTGGCTTTTAAACCCTTAGCTTAAGCAAGCTACATGTTTCAGCCGGCTCTGTTCCGTCTCGGGTGCGGGACATAAGAGGCTTGAAGCTATCTTGAAAAACGGATTTTGGTTCAAGGTGTAGGCGGGGACGGATTGGACCATCTGGCTTCGCCGGACAAGACGCCAGACCTGAAAGACTTATTTGAGATGGCTTCTTAACTTTATTCTGGAGGATAGCATGACCTTAGAAGAAGCCATCAAAACCGCTTTGATGTATGAAATCAAAATTCGCGATGCTTATGTGGCGGCTGTTAAAGCCACCCAGGACGAAGCCGGCAAAAAAATCTTCCAGCAGCTGGCGGACGACGAACAATATCACGTGGATTATCTCGAGCATAAATTAAAACAATGGCAGGAAACTGGCAGCATTACGGTTGAAAAACTGGAATCCAGCATTCCGGCTCGGGAAGTCATTCAGAAAGAGGCCGAAAAAATACGATCCAAGGTAACCGGTGAATTTCGCGGCCTCAAAGAGCAGATGCTCAGCAAGGCGCTCCAGCTGGAACTGGATACCAGCAGCTTCTACCGCAAAATGGTGGACCAGATGAGCGCTGAAGGCAAAGAGATGTTCGCCCGCTTTTTGGAAATTGAAGATAACCATGTTGAAGCCGTTCAGTTCGAACTGGATCATGTCGGGCAAATGGGGTTCTGGTTCGGGTTTGAAGAATTCGACATGGAAGCAGGTGAAGCGTGATCGAAATCAAGCTAAATTGGTGAGCAAGCCATTGCCCCTGCAGACTTTTTTTAAGTACTGGGCAGCGGGTATACAGAACAAGGTCGTATTCTGCACAGAAAATGAATTTACTGAGTTTTTAAATGCACATTTGATATAACTGATTTACCTACCGCACCCACTGCGCATTCGTGCGAAACTTCACGAAGTATCCCGAAAACAGCTAAAGCCGAAAGACACGCTGCCGATATCTATATGTATTACTTTGTATCGTTAAAGTGAGAACATTAGTTTTTGGAAAATGGCGGCTGTTGGATGCTTAAAATCCGATCACTGAATGATTTACCTAAACTTTTGGGCCTTTTTGTGGTGTTGGCCTGCATCCTTGTCCCGGCAATTATCATCAGCGGCTGGCGCTATTACACGTTTCAGAAGGAAGTGGCGCATCTTGAACAGGCCTTTTTCAGTCGGGAAAAGGCAGCGCTTCGGGAGCAGATCAATAACATAGTCGCGGTGATTGAAACGAAGCGATCCGTACTGGACGGCAAAATCCGGGCAGATATGCGTCTCCGGGTCAATGATATCCACACGGCCTTGGCCATTATGCATGACGATCTGAGCACCAGTATGGACAAACCGTCCATAAAGAAGCATTTAAAAGATCAAATCCCGTTATTCAACAACAATCTGCTCAGAGGGAAATTGATAATTTTCAACACCGCTGGAGATGCAATCCTTTACCCTTTCAAGCGCATGGATGGCGGCACGTCATTGCTTGAAGAGACGGATGCCCATGGCCGTTTTTTCATCCGCGAGTCGATCCCAACCCTTGTACGCTATGGGGACAACTATGAATCTTTTTTTCTGCCCCATACTGATCCGGATCGCGCAAGGGAATATCTCGCCTATTTCAAGTTGTTCGAACCGCTGGGCTGGATCATCGGCTATGCCATTAAACAGGAAGTTCTGGAAAGTGATCTGAAGAGCGAAATCTCTCAGGTGCTGCAGGTTTATACCTATAAGGACCATGGTTACATTTTAGCGCTCAACGGCCAAGGCTTCATTCTCAACCACCGCACCCAGCCCCAGATCATCGGCCAAAACGCAATTTCGTTCCACGACAATAAGGGCAATTCCATCGGCAAATTGATCATGACGGCGGCACGCCAGGACGACGGTGGATTTTGCCAATACGATTGGCACAACCCCGCCACCGACAGGGTTGAACCCAAGCTGACCTATGCATATCAACTCGCCGAATGGGACTGGTTCCTGGCCACGGGTGTCTATCTCAACACGCTTCATGACGAGATCGCGGCACAAAAGTCCAATTTTCTGAACGAAATGCTCCGCGAACTGCTCATCGGCTGCTTGGTATGGTTATTGTGCGTTCTGGCGACATGGACCCTGTCGCGCTGGGTGCGTCGGGTCATCAATCAAGATTTTGTGGCGTTTACCGCTTTTTTCCAGAAAGCTGTAAAGAAATATGAGCGCATTGACGCAACCACCCTGAGCCTCATAGAATTTCAGCAGTTGGCCGCGCATGCCAATGAAATGGCAGCATCCCGCCAACGTACCAATGAGGCGTTGGAGTTGGCCAAGGGCCAGGCTGAAGCCGCCAGTGTGGCCAAAAGTCAGTTTTTGGCCAACATGAGCCATGAGATCCGCACGCCCATGAACGGTGTCATTGGAATGCTCGGCCTTCTCACGGACACGAAATTGACCTCCGAACAGGCTGATTACGCGCGGATGGCCAAATTGAGCGGCAATTCCCTGCTTTCGGTGATCAATGATATTCTCGATTTTTCGAAAATTGAAGCCGGCAAACTGGAGTTGGATATGCTCGATTTCAATTTCAGGGATATGGTTGAAGAGGTCACCGAAATCATGTCGGTCCATGCACTGAAAAAGGATATCGAACTGACCAGCTACATTGATCCGGAGGTCACCTCATGGCTCCACGGCGATCCGGGGCGCATCCGTCAGGTCATGATTAATCTCACTGGAAACGCCATTAAGTTTACCGAGACCGGCGAGGTTGCCTTACGGATTACCGTGGTCCAGACGCAGGATCGCACCATCGATATTAAAGTGGCCGTCCAGGACAGCGGTCCGGGAATTCCCCCAGAAAAAATGAACCATTTGTTCAAATCCTTCTCACAAGTGGATGGCTCTATCACGCGTAAACACGGTGGTACCGGCTTGGGCCTGGTGATATCCAAGCAACTCACCGAACTTATGGGAGGGGAGATCGGTGTCACATCTAAGGTGGGTGAAGGTGCCGTGTTCTGGTTTCGGTTGCCCCTGAAAAAGTGTCCGACCCCTCCGGTGACGCAATCCTCCGTGCCGGAGAAAATCAAGGGGAAACGGGTTCTAATCGTGGATGATAATGCCACCAATCGGGAGCTGTTCAGCACCTACTTGAAGATCTGGGGCTGCATTTTCGATACGGCTGCAGACGGCGTGGAAGCCCTCGAAAAACTGCGCGGCGCTGCGGCGCGGCAACTGCCGTTCGACGCGGCATTGGTGGACTACATGATGCCCGGCATGGATGGAGACCGCCTGGGCAAACAAATCAAACAGGATCCGGCAATTCAGGACACGGCCTTGATTATGCTGACCTCCAGAGGACTGCGCGGGGACGGCCGGCGGATGAAAGAGATCGGATTTGCCGGCTACTTGACCAAACCGGTGAAACGCCGGTACCTGATGGACTGCCTGTTGCAAGTCCTGTGTACCATACCCAAGGACACGAGCGGGATTGTGCCGCAAAAAATGGTAACCCGTCACACCATCAAGGAAGCAGCGACCTCATCTGCCCGGCTCTTGGTCGTGGAAGACAATATGGTCAATCAAAAAGTCGCCCTGCTGATGATTAAAAAACTCGGGTATCAAGCAGATATTGCCAACAACGGTAAAGAGGCCGTTGCGGCGTTACAAAAGCGGCGCTACGACCTCGTTTTTATGGACCAGCAAATGCCGGAAATGGACGGCCTCGAAGCGACCCGCGTCATCCGATCCTCTCCCGATATCCTCCACCGTAATCTTCCCATTATTGCCATGACGGCCAACGCCCTTAAAGGTGACCGGCAGATCTGTATAGACGCAGGCATGAACGACTATCTGCCCAAGCCGGTCAATGCGGATAAAATTAAAACAATGCTGGAAAAGTGGTTGCCGCCGGCCGAAGCGGTCAATTAACCGCCGCCTGAAAGTGTTGTCGGGGCGCATGTTGGGTTGGCAGGTCCGATTATTGTTTTCCCCACTTACACAATTTATGCTTAAGCTTCTCTAAATTAATCGGTTTAAGCAAAACATCATTCATACCCGACTGAAGGCACTTCTTCTGGTCTTCCTGAAGGGCTCCGGCGGTCAAAGCAATAATGGGCACCGGGTTGTTCATCTTTTTTCTTATGGCTTTTGTTGCATCCAGTCCATTCATAACCGGCATCTGCACATCCATGAGCACCACATCATACTTTTTCTTTTTAAGCGCATTGCATGCTTCTTGACCATCCGGTACAGCATCAAAACTGCAACCTATCCGTTTGAGAACACTTTCCATCAGCTTGGTATTTACCGGATTGTCTTCAGCTAGCAACACCTGTATGCCTTTGCAAGACAGCTCACATGCCGAATGCCGCGTGGTAACTGATTTATCGGGACGGGTATCACCCAGGCTCGTGGCAATTACATTAATAAGCGCATCTTTTAGAAACGGCTTTGGCAAATACGCATCGATATCCTTCTCCCGAGCATTTAGTGCATCACCTTTCTGTGGTTCGGAACACGTCACCACGATTTTAGCGTTTTTCCATCTTGCGTTGCCTTTGATTAGCTTTGTCTCGACGTTTGCGCCCTCTTTCATGCTGCCCAGGCCTAAGATAATGACATCAACGTCGATTCCTTTAAAAGTGAATTTTTCATTATCCGCGCACCACGCCTTAAGAGAGACATCGTCGACAACTTGCATACCAAATTCAGTGCAAATGGTTTTCGTCTGTTGTCGTGATCCGACATCATCGTCGATGATCAATACCGCTTTATCCGAAAGCAACTTCCGCGGGATTGGCTGTATTTCCTGATGGACGATACTTTGCTTTGCTTTAAATGGTATTTTAAAAAGGAAGGCGCTTCCTTTTCCAACTTCGGATTCTATCCAGATGGTCCCCCCCATCTTCTCGACATACGATTTTGAGATGGCGAGGCCAAGTCCGGTGCCGCCATATGAACGTGTCGTGGCGGCATCGGCTTGGGAAAAAGAATTAAAGATCAAATCTTTTTTATCTTCCGGTATACCGATACCTGTATCTTCTATGGAAAATTGTATTATCTTCTTTTCACCGAGGTCCTCAACAAGGGTGACACGGGCGCCAACGCTTCCATGATCTGTAAATTTAATCGCATTGCCCAGAAGGTTGATTAATATCTGCCGCAGCCGTGTCGGATCGCCCTCGACAAAAAACCCGATCTGTTCATCTATCGTGCAGAAAGTTTTTAATCCCTTATCAGAAGCTTTTTGATCCATCATGCGCAGCGTGCTGTTTACGGTTTGATGCAAATCAAAATCGATGGCCTCAAAGACCAGTTCTCCCGCTTCTGATTTTGAAAAATCCAGAATGTCATTGATAATGGTCAGCAGGTGTTCCCCACTGGAAGCGGCGATAGAGAGATATTCATCCCGTTTGACCGTGTCGCTTTCATTCCGCGCCAAATCGACGAAACCGATTATCGCGTTCATGGGGGTGCGTATTTCATGAGACATGTTTGCCAGAAATCTGCTTTTGGCCTGTTGTGCAACTTCTGCGGTTTTCTGTGCTTTATCAAGGGACTCAACCATTGAATTGAACGCTTTTGCAAAGTCCCCCATAAAATCGACACGTAAATTAAAATTACCTTGTGCAATTTGCTGGGTTTGCCAGGTCAGATGCCTGAGATTGGCCTGAAGCTGCTTAAACGGAGCGAGAAAGAGAATCTTGGATTTGATATCTACATCTAAATTACCATGCGCGAGCGGGCTGATCGCATCATTGATATTTAAAAAAAGACCGACAAGATCATTCACCTTGCCGGAAAGCTGTCTGATTTCATCGTCCGGATCGTTTGTGATTTCAATCTGTGAGACCGGATCGCCATTTAAAAGATAATGCAAGACCGCAGTTAGCTTATCGACTCTGTCTCGTTCGCTTTGGTCCATTCGCCTTTACTTCATTTTGCCGATGCGGTAAAACGGCACACCCTGTCGCCACTTGCCCAACAGTCAACCTCATTGACGACAAATTCCCTGCCGGTATACGCATTGAGTATGCCGGCTATAAATCCTTCGTCATAATCACACACCGTTTCACCGCTAAGCGGCAGTCCGGAACAGTCGAGATCTTCGGAAACGGTTAAGGTAAATGTCAGAGCGTCCATATCGACGTTTTCAATTTTTAATACACCGATCAAACAATCCTTCAATTTTTCCTGCAGGTCTGCGATAAAGCTGCTAAAATCCAAAGAGGTATCTAGAACATTTTTACAAAACTCTTTCCCGGCAAGTTTGCCTGCATTTATAAAGACTTCTCCGCCTTTTTCCACACCGAACTGTCTGATCAGTTCGTCACGCAAGGTGTATTGGAGCAGGCGATAGCTCAAAACAGTGCATTGCGGTCCCAAGTTGGGGCGTCCCTCACCGATATCCCCTAAATCTTTCCAGGAAAACCTATTCTCATTGCGTTCTTCTTTAAACATTTTTCGCATCCTTTACAAAAATGAGTTACAAATCTGCAACAAGGTTAAAAAATGGACCGTGCTTTTGAAGCATTACAATGTCGTTCAGTTTATGCCATATTCACTTGCAATATCGGCACTCTTACGACGAACCTTAAAAAATAAAAACGCACCCCGATTGGATTAATGGGTGTTGCGAAAACCGCGTAAACCGCAACACTGGATATGCTTATATATCCAATCAGTTACGATCAAAGCAGGGTAAAAGGCCAAAAGGGATGAGGGGGGCACGGCGTTGCTTAGCAAAATTAAGGCTATCTGGAAGCAGACTTGACGATATCTACGATGTGCTTGCTCTGGACATATTCTTCGGTTTTATAGCGGGTGATGTTCTGAATTTGTTTGATGGTCTACGTGAGCCTGCGCAGTGGAGCTATAATTTTTGAGTTCAAAACGCAAGCAAGCCGTTCACTATGCGGTTTTTAAGCAATTCTGCGCTGATCCCATGGCGTCAATTGCTGATTTGGCATAGGCACCTATCCATCCTTTCATCAAAAGAAATCCGGCCGGTGCTTTATGCCCACGCGTTCGAACTCTTGAAAGATCAACGCCAGCCGAGCGTTGGCCACTTTGATGGCGCTGGGCTTTTCTTCAGCGGCCCGGTCTGTTGGAAAGCAAGCAAAACAGCGCCGGGCTTCATAGATCTTGTCCGCCACCCTGGCGGTAAACTCTCCACTGAGAAACGTCTGTGCGTTTTGTTGATTGGCAAAGTGCTCAACCGCCGGTAGGTAGTCAAGAACCAGTTCAGCGGCAATCTCTTTTCCGGTCCGGGCCAAGTCCACCAGTTCGGGAATGGTGACCGCCGCCCGGTCGGAAGCCTCCGCTTGATCGAATTTGACCACCATGACATCCAGGGTGAAAAGGGTTTCATCCAGCTCGATACCTGCGCAAATGAACCTTTGGTAGTCCCGCCGCAGGTAGCGGTTGGCGATAAGCACGGCCTGGGAAACATGGGTACACAGGTTATTGGGGCAACCGCGGGCATAGCATTTTCTAAATTCAAAGGGCGCCCCGTCGATTGTGCCATGGTAACGGGCCAAAAAGATATAAGCTTTGAAAGGATGGTTGCTGTGATGAAAGTCCACCGGCCGGACTTCGAAACCGATATCAATATGCAACGCCGCACCGGCCGCTTTGGCTTCGATGATGTCTGTGACCCGACGGGGGCCGGCAATAATGGATGCTGTTTCCATAATAGCTTCTCCTGTCTTGCCCGCACGTGTCCTGCCGGCCAACCCTTAGCGCAATTTCTGCAGGCGTCAGCCGTGCGAAAAAAAGGGCTATGCTGCCGGACCGGTTAGTAGACCATTACCGCTTTGGCTTCTATGGCTTCGATATTTAAAGCGCCGGCGGCCGTTATGGCGGAACCTTCCAGCAGGTCCTGTTTTTCGTCAATGTTGCGTATTTTAAGGCAAGGTGCACAGACCAGCAGCTTGCCGCCCAACTCAAAAAATTGACCGATCAGCTTGGGCAGGGGGGGAAAGCCGCCCGGCTCCGGCATCTTTTCCGCATAGCCTTTTTGGGCCAACCAAACGCCCTCTCCCTGAAGACAAACCGTGGCCTGGACGTCCATGGCGAGAGCCGCGTTGGCCATTACAAACGGCATAGCCGCTTTTTCGGCCCGATCTCCGGCGCATGTGCCGATATACAATATTTTTTCAGCTTCCGGGTTGCTCATGATTTTTCCTTTCGATTGAATGATGGTGTATGTTTTATTCAGCGATAGGGTCGACTTCTCCTAAGGCGCGTGATTTAACCTTTACCAGGTACAGCACCAATGGCCGATACAACTGGTGGGTCCACTTGGCAAAGGGCACTTCGATAACCAGCATGGGGACCGCGATCATCATATGGATCACATAGAGGGTGTACGTGGTCATGGGCATTTCCAAAAGCCTGCCGCCATGGATCAGGATACCTGTCAAGGCCGTCAGCCAGAGCAGAATCAAAAAGGCCCAATCCGATGAATGCGAATGGGCATAAACCGTTTTGGCCTTTTGGATCCGGCCGATTAAGGCCACGGTGGTGCCGTAAAGAATGGCAAAGGTGGCATAGTAGCCCAGCAAGCGGACCGGGTGCCAGATTGCATACACCGCGTCCCTTTGGAACCAGCGCAGGCCCACCACCACCAGCAAGAAAACGATGGAATAGCCGGTCATCATCAACAGGTGGTTGATCCATTGGATCCTCTGGGACGAGGTACCGCAGGCCTTGAATTTTCTCTGGGTGAGAAACTGAACGATAAACTCTTTGGCCTCCTGAAGATAGATGGCGGCCGGGACGCCCCGGATCAATCGGTGGGCGGCCTGCTGTTTTTCAGAAAACGATAGTGCGGGATACCGGCCGGGATCGCCCATAACAGCCTTGAATAGGCGATAGGCATTGGTCAGCAGAAAAAATGACAGCACGGCCAGCATAACCAGGTCCAGGATTTCAATGACCTTGTTGGGAGCGAAGACATTCAGGGCGACCCGTTCAGTGAGCATGGGGCCATGAAAGAAATAGAACCCGAGACCCACCAGGGCGGCCACTGCAAGGATCGACATAATTTCGAAGCGTTTGGAGGTATAAAAAGGCCGGGATATCCCGGTCCAGTCATACAGGGAGGTCAAATAGCGCCGTAACCCCATCATGACTTCCCCCGGGTCGGCCTGGCGCGGGCAGGTTTCGCTGCACTCCCCGCAATAGTAGCACATCCAGGGCTCCGGACTTTGCATCAATTTTTCCTTCAACCCCAGCTGCAGGTAGCGGATGGATTTGCGCGGAAAAGGAACCGCCTCGGACGATAACGAACAGACCGCCGTGCAGTTGCCGCAATTAAAGCAGGTTGCGGCGTCTTTCACACCGAACTTTTCAAGTTTTGACATCAGTTCTGGATGGACCTGGGAACTCATTGCCTGTCTCCATATGGTTAGGACTTTGGAACCAACCCGTACCTGAAATAATCGCCATCTTTGGGGCCTTCCATGACCTCACCGTATTTTTTCAATGCGGAAACAAAGATCAGTATTTCGGAGGTATCCATGGCCAGGGCCTGGGCGATCTGCGGAACCGTCCTAGGTTCCGCGGCGATCTGTTCCCGGATGGACTTCAGGACCTTGTTGTTCTGCTTGATCGATTGGCGGGCGCACTCGATATAGCGTTTGCGTTCTGCGCGCAGGGCTTGCAGTGTTTCCTTATCCGTTGATCGACCCATGACGGCTCCTGTTGCTTGAATATTGGGTTGGCCTTGACGGTTGAATCAGGCCGCGGCGATAGCCTCCACCATCCGTTCATACTGTTCGAGGGTCCAACCTTTGATATTAATGGCGGTTTCAGGGCATTCAGCCACGCAGATACCGCAGCCGGTGCACAAGGCCGGGTTGATCCGAGCCAGCTTTTCCTGAAGCGCAACAGCGCCCTCCACCGGACAGACGTTTGCGCATTGTCCATGGCCGCGGCACAGGCTCCGGTCGACTTGCGCCACATAAGGATCCAGCTCCACATACCCTTTACTTAACATGATGGCGGCTTTGGCCGCGGCGGCCTGGGCTGCGGCGCAGGATTCACGGATATCCATGGGTGCCTGGCAGGTGCCTGCCAGCAGGACGCCGTTATTGGCCACCTCCACCGGACGCAGCTTGGGATGCACTTCCTGGAGGAAGCGGTCCATGCCGGTGGGCAGTTTCATCATGTCCACCAGGGACTTGATGGGTTGGGCCTCCATGCCCACCGCCAGGACCACCAGGTCCACTTCGGCCTCCAGTTCTTCACCGAAAGTCAGCGTGTCTTTGACCCGGATTCGCAATGGATGGGATCCGCCGGTGCAGGATTCGACCATCGGCGGGGTGTCCGGTTCAAAGCGCAAGAAAAGAACATTGGCTTCACTGGCTTTGTCGTAATAGGCTTCCTGATCGCGGCCGTAAGTGCGGATATCTCGGTAAAAGTCAAACACATAGGTTTGGGGATATGTTTCACGGATCTCCACCGCCGTTCGCAAAATGGCGCTGCAGCAGGTTCGCGAGCAGTACTGGTTGTGTCTACCGTCGGCGGCCGGTTCATGGATGCCGGGAATTTGGCGGCTGCCCACACAGTGGATAAAAGCCAGGCGCTTTACGGCGCGCCCCTTGACGGAAAGCATGCCGCCCCTGGAAGGGTTTTTGGCCGTCTCTTCAAGAAATTCAGGCAGCGTCATGATCTCGGGACGGGTGAGATAGCCGTATTCACCATGGGCGGGTGTATAGGGCCGAAACCCTGTGGCCATAACCACCGCACCGGTTTGGATGGTGGCTTCCGATGGCCCGCCGGCCGGATCCGACGCGCCATAGCCGCTGAAAAGGACGTAGTTGCCGGCAGGACGGTTGTCGCCCGTATCATGGGGTTGGGTTGTCCGCAGGGTCAGCGTAAAATTGCCCACGTAGCCTTCGAAACCGACGACCTCGGTGCAGGCCAAAACACTGATGCGGCTGTCGTTGATCACTGCATCGGCCAGGGCGCGCACCACCGATTCTGCATTGTCGCCGGTGGGATAGAGCCGTGTGAGTTTTGCGGTATGACCGCCCAGGAAGGGCGTCTTTTCCACCAAGGTGACGTGAATGCCGCTACGCGATATATCCAGCGCAGCCCGCATCCCGGCCACGCCGCCACCGATCACCGTGGTATGTTGGTGGGCCTCCACTCGTACAGGCTCCAGCGGCGCCAGCTCAACGGCTTTGGCAACGGCTGCCGATACCAGGGCAGTGGCTTTTTGCGTGGCTTTGTCGCCGTGGTGCACCCAACTGACTTGCTCGCGAATATTGGCATGCTCATAGAGATAGGGATTCATTCCCGCCCGTTTGATGGCCCCCCGAAACGTGAGTTCGTGCAGGCTGGGAGCGCAGGACGCCACCACCACCCGGTTGATTTTTCCGGTTTTGATATCTTCCTGGATGAGCGCCTGTCCGGGGTCGGAGCACATGAACATATCGGTGCGGGTCACCACGACGTTGTCCATACCTTCCAGGTTTTCGGCTAACCGGGCGACATCCACATGATCGGAAATATTTCCGCCGCAATGGCAGATATATACACCGACCTTCTTTTCTTCTCGATCTTCTTTTGGATTGTCCGAAGCCATCAATTTCTCCTGGACCTGATGGTTGACGAGGGTTTCAACACACTTTTTTTACACCGCGGTTCGATCGGTAGCGCCTTTCAAATAAATGGATGCCTCCATGGCTGCGGCACCCGCCTCGGCAATGGTGTCGACGATATCTTTGGGGCCGGCGGCCACGCCGGCGACGAAGACGCCTTCCATGGCAGTGGCCGTGGGCTGGATCTGCGGTTTGCTGCATTGGATAAAATGATCGTCGGCCGTGGGCAGTGTGCTTATACCGGCCGGGTTCCACTGCGGCACCATGCCCAAGGACAGCACCACAAGGTCATGTTCCCGGGTGACCAGGCGGCCGTCTTCCTCCTGGGCCTCGTAACGCAAAACCACGTTTTGACCGGCTGCCTGGGATATTTTGGCGATTTTGGCTTTCACGAATTCGATGCCCATGGCCTTGGCATTCTGGAAAAACTGCTCATAACCTTTGCCGAAAGCGCGAATGTCCATGTAGTAAATGGTGATATCGGCCAATGGCAGGGCGCCTGATATCAGCATAGCCTGCTTGATGGCGTACATGCAGCAGACCCTGGAGCAGTATGGAATGCCGAGGCTCTTGTCCCTGGAACCGGCGCACTGCACATAGGCGATGGACTCGGGCTCTTTGCCGTCCGACGGCCTGATAACGCGCTGGTAGGGCCCGTGGGGGGCCAGCAGGCGTTCCATCTGCATGGCGGTGATCACATTGCGGACCCGGCACCGGCCGTATTCCGCCTTTTGCCGGATGGGCGTCAGGCTGAATCCTGTGGCCACCACCGCGGTCCTGGCCCCAATCACGAAAGCTTCAGGTTTTTGGTCATAGATGATCGCTTCCGTGGGGCACACTTTGGCGCACTTGCCGCAAAGGGAGCAGTTCTCTACATCCAGGGTCGCCACCTGGGGTATGGCATTGGAAAAGGGAATGCGAACCGCTTTGCGCAAGGTGAACCCGCCCTGTTCTTCGTCCGGCACATACACCGGGCAGGCATACTCGCACTGGCGGCAGCCGATGCATTTGTCCAGGTCCACATACCGCGGCCGCCTGATAATGGACGCCGACAGATCGCCGCTGGTTTGGCGCTCCAGGGTCTTCAGGTCGCAATCGGTGAAAATGGCGATCTTTTCGTGATGGGCCGCCGCGGCCATTTTAGGTGTGGTGATGCAACTGGCGCAGTCCAGGGTGGGAAATACTTTTGACAGCCGGATCATATTGCCGCCGATGGTAGCATCCTTTTCAAGGACGGCCACCGTAAAGTTCTGGTCAGCCAAGTCCAGAGCCGCCTGCAGACCGGCAATGCCGCCACCGATCACCAAGGCATCATATTTGAGGGATTGTCTGGTTTGCATGGTACGTTCCTGTTCTCGGCTCTAAACGACCTCGGCCAATTCGGGGGGGCCCAGTTCCTGGACCAGCGTATTCATGTCATTGACTTCCTTAAGAAAGGCCCGGTTGCAGACAGTACAGATGGCGGTAAGCCTCAGCCGGCGGATATCGATTTTTTCAGCCTTCATCAATTGATAGACCTTGTCGATGCGTTTGGCCAGGGCGCGATAGGCGCCTTTATATGGGCACTCCTCACCGCAGGACATGATAAGGATGGCGCTGATGCCCTTGCGGAAACAGTCCATATAGAACCGCTCCGGAAACAGGGCGGGTGCCCGGACACGCAAGATGTAGGTGTTGGTAGGATAACTGGCGTGCGCTTGGCCCACCGAGTTGGCGCCCGGATAGGCGCAGCTCTCGGTGGCCAAAATCAATATTTTGGCCTCCTTGGATTTCGCTGGCATGCCCAGACCCCGTTACTTGTTCCTGCGCACAAAGTGTTTGTCATAGCCGTCGGCTTCCAGAATGCCCAGGTATTCATGGCCCACCTTTTTTGCCCAGGCCGGCACATCGTTGCGCGTGCCGGTATCATTGGAGTAGATCTCCAGGATTTCACCGACCTTTACTGTGCCGATACCTTTTTTGGCTTCCAGAAGCGGGCCGGGGCAGGCGCTGCCGCGGGCATCCACAGTACTCGACACTTCAATGGTGTTCAGATCGACGTTTGACATGATGATCCTCCTTTGGGCTCTGGTGACAATGCTTTAATTTTCTTCAATTCAATTCTCAAATCGGAACTGTCTTCATCTACATTTGCGATCCTGATGAATTCATACGACCGTTCAGGCAACAGACACTTAAGATCGTCGGTTATATTTTCGTCGGAACTAACTATTTCAACAGTGTCGCCTGGTTTCATCTTTTTGAAATGGTTGGTGAGCTGCAACAGCGAGAAGGAAATGATGGTTTCGCGTAGATCGAAGGTTTGCATTGCTATCACCGGTTTTTCATTTCAGATCGTTCTGTCCTCCAGGATGTTTGAGCAAACCATGTGCCAAAATGATGACCGGCAGGCCAGGAAGCACCATTTCCAGGGAATAACCCAACAAAAAAGGCAGTTGCGCTGCAGCCGGATCAAAGTTGCCGGATGGGGATCTTGCGGTAGCCCTAAATCGGTCTTGCCAGTGCACTGTTCAAATGTTAACTTGTTGAACACTCAAAATGTTAACAATCTGAACAGGTGAGCCCATGCACCCAAAAAACCTGAATGATTATTGGAAAACGGTTGTCGATACCATCCAGGACGGCGTAATGATTGTGGACCCGGAAGGCAGAATCATTTCCGTCAACCAAGGGTTTGAAAAAATTACTGGTTTTACGCGCCGGGAAGCGCTCGGGAAATCATGTGCCCTTTTAAATTGCAACTCCTGTGAGCTGGCCCGGGAAAATGTCGACTGCCATTGGTGCATGATGTTCAAACGCGGCAGCCTGAAGAAACAAAAATGCGCATTGATCCATAAATGCGGCCGCCGCGTTCATGTGGTCAAAAATGCATCGGTGCTCAAAGATGACAACGGAACGGTCATCGGAGCGGTTGAAACCATGACCGACATCAGCGACCTGGTGGACAAGGAAAATCAGATTGAAACCTACCGCCGGGAGCTGGGTTCGGAAGATCAATTTTACAGCATGATCGGTGGCTCTGCAAAAATGCAGACCGTGTTCGAATTGATCAGCAACGCAGCGCAGTCTGATGCGCCGGTGATCATATTAGGCGAAAGCGGCACCGGTAAAGAGCTGGTGGCCAGAGCGATCCATGAGGCCGGGCTGCGCCGCGCACAACCCTACGTCAAGGTCAATTGCGCCGCGCTGAACGAATCTCTGCTGGAAAGCGAACTTTTCGGCCATGTGAAAGGCGCTTTTACAGGCGCCCATCGGGGTCGCGAAGGCCGCTTCGAAGTTTGCAGCGGGGGAGATATATTTCTCGATGAAATCGGGGATCTGCCCCTGTCCACCCAGATAAAACTGCTGCGGGTGCTCGAAGAAAAAATCGTGGAACGGGTGGGTGATCATAAGCCGATTCAGGTGGATGTCCGCATTATTACCGCGACCAACCGGAACCTGCCCGATTTAATCACCAAAGGTGTCTACCGGGAGGACTTTTACTATCGCATCAACGTCATCCCCATTCAAGTGCCGCCCTTGCGAGAACGCGTGGAAGATATCCCCCTGCTGGCGAGATCCTTTTTCAACAAAATCCAACTCAAAAGTATTAAAAAATTACAGGGGATATCCAACCAGGCCATGGAAGCCCTGATGCGCTACAGCTGGCCGGGAAACATCCGCGAGCTTAAAAGCGCCTTTGAATTTGCCTTTGTTTCCTGTCGCGAAGGCATGATCAACACAGCGCATCTGCCGCTGAGCATTTTGGAAAACATTGAAACCCAGGCCGTCCCAATTGCAAAACCGGCCGACTTGGACGAAATAAAGAAGCAGCGACTGATTCAAGCCCTTAAGATGAGCGAGGGCAATCAATCCAGAGCCGCCAAACTGCTGGGTTTATCCCGTACCAGCATCTGGAATCAGATCAAAAGATTCCGGATTGAAAGGCAAGACTATGCGACCAGATAATCGACATGGCATGCGAATTGCTATTTTATCTTTCCGCGTCAACCTGGCATTTTACCTCCATTAAATGCCAAAAATCGTACGCTTGCTTCCTTGATTATCCGGACCCGGGATCATCATGTTCCGGGTCCGGATCCTTTTTTGAGCGGACGAACCGACCAAAATAGACCGACATTTTAAAAAGCTTGGCAATGAAAAGACTTACGACCCAGGTCCAACGGTTGGAATTGAGCATTGACGTTGGCAATCCGGAATCCCTATCTATTTCGCGCTCTCTGGAAACTGCAACAGGGATTTGGGTTTTAATTCTGTGCTTGAGCTTTAAGCGACTCCAGCAGGTCCAGGGAAATCCAGGCAGGTTGCGCCTGCCGACCGCCTTGTGCGCTTTTCCAAAGAGGAGGTCCAGAATGTGGCGCGTATCCGCCAATTTGCCGAGAATTCCATCACAGCCGGCACAATAGGTAATTATGGTCCTGCCCTGCGCCTCGCGCACCCGTCGCCGGCCCCATTGTTTGGCAAAGTTCGGCGATACGCAACTGACCGAGGCGCCCTCTCCGCAGCAAAATGTTTGGCTGCCATGATGGGGCATTTCCGAAATTTGCATTCCCTTTTTGGATAGCAAGGCTCTGACAGCGGATTGAATTTCCGGTTCGAACCGAAACGGGCATGGATCATGGATGGTCACAGACGCGATTGGCGCTGTCGAAACGGGCAGGCTTTTATCCAGCAGCACTTCATAAACCGTTTCGACCTTCAGCGCAGCGCCATATAATTTAAAGATCTTATAGCAGCTTGGGCAGGCCACCAGAACCCGGCGAATACCGTTATTTACAAGGTAGTCACACATTTCTCCAAAGACGGTTTTGAAAAATGTGCTGCGCCCCAAATCATGAGAGGGCTTGGCACAGCAATCAAGTACCATGCCCATGGTGGGTTCGAACCGGCGCAGGTGGTCATACAACTCAAAGGTTGCGTCGGGTCGTGTCGCACAAAGGGCGCAACCCGGAAAAAATATGGTGCGGCTACCCTCCGGCAGGGCGTAATAGGTTAAATGGCGGGCCATGCCACGCTTTTCAAAACCGAGGTAAACACATGCCGATGCATCAAGCGGCTGGCTGTGTTTTTCAGATGCGCGGCGCATTTCCAACAGCATATGCGCCGGTGTCAAAGAAAGCGGGCAGACTGCCGCGCACAAACCACACAGGCTGCATTCAAAAGCCAGTGAATACTGCGGATCGATCATCTTTCTGGCAATATCGCCCGGTGTTCCGTATTTTTGTAGAAAAGCGCACTCTTTCAAGCAAAGTTTGCAATGGACACAATTTTCGGCGATCTTGGCAGTTTCATTGGACAGGTCCCCGCTCTCCGGCCCACCCCATGGCAAAGATTGGCGATTATTGTGATCCAGCACACTCATCTGAAAGGGTTGCACCTTTCTTTTTTAATTTACGGCGCATTGCCTAAATCATATCTACATAAGCAATCCCCATGCCGAGCGTGTAAATAACGAGTTGACACACTTTCGACAGACACTGGCATTGAAGTTGCTTAGCAATAACCATCGACACCACCCGGCCATGGGGACACCCCCTCATGCCGGTCAGAGCATGCGCATCAAGAAAGGAAAAAAGCGATGAAAACATTGATTGTTTATGCCGGCCAGACCGGCAACACGCAAAAATTGGCGCAAGCCATTAACGATCTGCTGGGAGGCGAAAAGACCTTTTGTCATATTGATGAAGCGCCGGAACCGGACGGATTCGACTTGATTGCACTCGGCTTCTGGCTGCAGGGCGGCAAACCCGACCCAAAGTCGTCCGAATACCTTGCAAAAGTCGGTGGCGCCAACCTGTTCCTGTTTGCCACCCATGGGGCTGGCGCTGATTCGGCCCATGCCCTGAATGCCATGGCGCTGGCCAAAACCATGGCCCCTTCAGCCCGTTGGGTCGGCACTTTCAATTGCCCTGGCGAAGTCAATCCCGCGGTTCTGGAAAAGGCCCGCAAAAAAGACCCCCAGCCGCCCTGGGTTGTGGATGCACCCGATGCAGTCGGCCATCCCAATCAAGCCGACCTTAATCGATTGACCCGCATCGTCAAAAAAAAATTAGCTCAATTTCTATTGTAGAAGCGGCTTAAACACCTCATTGGAGAAGATCATGGATCGGGTTTCATACGCTGATATTTCCATTGTGTCCTGTGGGACCATGAGCCTTGAGCTCAATTACCTCAAAATGGAAGGCCGGTTGGAAACACCCCAAATCTTATACACGCCCCCCGGTCTGCATCAGGACATCCCGGTGCTGGAGGGACAACTGGTTCGCCAAATTCATAAGGCCCGGGAAAAAACCTCAAAAGTGATTGTCGTCTATGGCGGCAAGTATTGTTATATCAACCCTGAAGCGCCTACCAGACTGATGAAAACCATCATTGAAGCGCAGGGCCCCGATGTCGTAAGGATTGAAGCTACCCACTGCATGGACATGATTGCCGGAGAAGAGCAGCGCAGAACCATTGCCCAGGAGCTTGCCGGCGGCGAGCCGGTCTGGTGGATGACCCCGGGCTGGATAAAATTTCAAAAAGAGGTCTTCAAAGGTTGGGACAAAGCCCTGGCCAATGAAAACTTCCCCAGGCACACGGGCGGAGCGATTGTTCTGGACGGTATCGGGTATCTGGACCGCTACATGGAAGAGAAACCGGAAGCGTTTTTAGCGTATTCAGATTGGATGGGAATACCCATCATACCCTATCCCATCTCATTGGACCGTTTTAAAGGTCTGCTTGATGACGCCGCAAGGAAACTTTACCCCAATGCCGCATAAAAAAATAGCGAAAGGAGAAAGAAATGGCAGAGAATCTTAAGGAAATCGATGACAATTGTTTTGAACAGCATGTTCTAAAGTCTCAGACCCCCGTGTTGGTAGACTTTTGGGCACCGTGGTGCGGCCCCTGCAAGGCCCTTGGTCCCGTCGTGGAATCCCTTGCCGTCCAGTACGGCGACAAGATGAACTTCGCCAAGCTCAATATCGATAGCAATCCGGAGACCCCCGGCAGATATGGAATCAAGGCGATACCCACCATCACTATTTTCAAGGGCGGCGTTCCCGTTGAAATGATCACCGGCCTGACCCGTCGCGACAAGCTCGAGGAATCCATTAAAGGTGTTCTTGAGGGCAATCCAGCCACGCATCCATTTACAGTTCAGTGAAGAACCATCGATTTATCAAAAGGTCGCTCATGGCTCGAGGCCATTTGCTCCCCCATAGCCTTTGAAGGGCTCAATAACACGTTAATCATGCTGTTTTGAAAAATCATCCACTGACCGGGTACCCAGATTCGTTACCTGAACGTTATCTGATGGCAATGACCCCAGAGGTAACGTTAAGGTAACGTATTTCTCAGCGCCCCTTCGTTCACCCGTTCCGGCAGATATTCTATAACTAATAGATTTAATTATAAATACAAATTCAATAGTTTCAGAAGGCGGATGGCATGAAAGTTGTTATTCCATTTGACTGTTTCGATCCAAAATTAACTTTCGAAAGGAAATCAGCATGTGGAAAATACTCTCCATTCTCCAAAAAAACCTGGTATGGTCAATCCCCATATCCATGGGCCTGGGATTGATTATTGGATATCTGTTCGATGCCTCCCCGCTTAAACGATTTATTATCCCCATCACTTTCATCATGGTCTATCCCATGATGGTCACATTGAACGTGCAAAGCATCTTCAAAGGAAAAGATTTCAGGTTGCAAATCACCACTCAGGTGATCAATTTTATTCTTATCCCCCTGCTAGCCTATTTTGTCGGAAAACTTTTTTTCTCGGGCGGGATGGAGAAATACGGACTTTGGGCCGTGGGTCTGTTCTTGATAGGCGTTTTGCCTACCTCAGGCATGACCATTTCATGGGCCGGATTTGCTAAAGGCAACAAGGAAGCCGCCGTCAAGATGGTTGTCTTCGGGCTGGTGCTCGGCGCCCTGGCAGCACCCATTTTCACCAAGGTCTTCATGGGAGCCACCATTGATGTGGATATGCTGCACATGTTCAAGCAGATAGCCCTTTTTGTCTTTGTTCCTCTTTTCATGGGCCTGTTGACCCAATACCTGGCGAAGAAAAAATTCAGTCAACAGACCTGGAACCAGCATATCAAGCCCAAATTTCCGCCGTTCTCTGCTCTGGGCGTCATCTTGATCGCCTTTGTGGCCATGTCCTTAAAAGCCAGAAATATCATTGCCAACCCTGCTGATATCATTTCCATCCTGATCCCACTTTCAGTTTTCTACTCGGCCTCCTATGTGTTTCTCTCGGTGGCCGGCAAACTTTTTTTCACGCGCGAAGACGCTATCGCGATGGTGTTCGGCGTGGTCATGCGCGATTTGTCCATTGCGCTGGCTATCGCCATGACCGCATTCGGCAAACAGGGGTTGACGATCGCCCTGCTCATCGCTTTGGCCTATGTGATCCAGATCCAGTCCGCCGCCTGGTATGTGCACTTTGTGGATAAGATTTTCGGAACGGCGAAAAACTCACCGGCTCAAAGCAAGGAGACCGCGGGAATCATTGCTAAGAAAAAAGAGGCGGCAATGCCCGCATGCATCCCTTTGGAATCTGAGTCCACTGTGCCTTGCATCCGGAAGAGTCTCTAAGTCACTGATCTTTCTGAAACGGCCCGTTATTCCGTCCGCCATGCATGCAGCCTGGAGTATCAATATACCGCAAAGGTTCGCCATGCTGCATGTCATACCGGATCTTGTCGACCACCGGTCCACCGAAGTCGGTATCCATTAAAAGCGTCTTATGCCGATGGTCAAATCGGTGTCAAAGCCTATTTTTTTTCCTGTCCCGCTGGAGAGGGATATCCCATTTTTTCATATACTTCCATATGGCCGTGCGGCTCAGACCGACTCTACGGCCCACTTCGGCCTTGTTCCATTCACATTGGTCCAACAGTTCGAGCAGGGAATCTCTGGTTAATAGCTTCCCCGCCCGCACGTTTCCGGCATGGCCGCTATAGCAGATCACGGCGGGGTCCGGCTGCCGGATCTCAATGGGCAATTCCAAGATATCGATCTGTTTGCGGTTGCATAAAACAAAGGCATGCTCGATGGCATTTTCAAGCTCGCGGACGTTACCGGGCCATGGGTAGTCCATGAAAATGCGCATGGCCTCCTCGCAGATGCCCATAACCTGTTTGCCCGTCTTTTTATTCATGCTTTTTATGAAATGATTCACGAGAAACGGGATATCATCCCTGCGCTCCCGCAATGGCGGCAAATGGATGGGAAACACTTTCAGCCGATAATATAAATCCTCCCTGAAGAGCCCTTCCCGCACCCTGGCGTATAGATCCTTGTGAGTTGCGGTGACAATGCGGATATCGATTTCGCGTTTGCGTGAATCCCCGACACGCTCGATCTCTCTTTCCTGTAACACCCGCAACAGCTTCACCTGGATGAACGGGCTCAACTCCCCGATTTCGTCTAAAAATATCGTGCCGCCGGAAGCTTCCTCAAAACGTCCCACGCGATCTCTAATGGCCCCGGTAAACGCACCTTTGATGTGCCCGAACAGTTCGCTCTCAAGCAGGCTTTCAGATAGGGCGCTGCAGTTGACAGCTATCAGTGGTCCCTGACGTCGCTCGCTGTTATAATGGATGGCGCCTGCAACAAGTTCTTTGCCGGTGCCGCTTTCCCCCTGCACCAGGATAGTCGCCTCGCTGGCAGCGGCCGCACGGATGGCCTCGAAAACAAGCTGCATCGCACGGCTCTTTCCGATGATGTTGTCCATGCGGTGAATTTCGCCCAACCGTAGCGCTGCCGCTTCGGCCTGTTGACGGGCTCGATTCAGCTCAGTCATGTCGGTGACCGTTTCCACGATGCCGATGATATGGCCATGGTCATCCTTGACGACACTGGCATTCTTAATTACGTAAACATCTTTCCCGTCCTTGTGCCGCAACTGGCACTGCTTGACTTCCGATTGCCCCTTTTCCACAATCTTGCATTTTTCAATGCTAGCCGGGCATTTTTTGCCAAAGCAGCGGCTGCACTGAAGCAGTTGACAAGTCTTTCCCAGCGCCTCACTGGCCGTATACCCGCTGATCCGTTCCATGGAGGGGTTCCAGGAAGAAATTCGCCCGCTGGCATCCATGGTGAAAACCCCATCGGCCATGGAATCGATAATTCGGTTCACGAATCGCACATTCCAGATCTCATGAATCTTGTCGTCCATAGTTTCTCCCTGGCAAGGGTTGCGTTACTATAACGTTACCAATCGTTACAATTTCATAAACAACAACCCCTTTCATCGGTCAACAAAAAAGCACGCGGCCGTGCAACAGGTGAAGACGCAGGTTGCAATTGTTACAGTCCCGGGTGATCAATTTTTCCATCGGCGGCGATGCCTTTTCCGCCAATGGAAAGATATTAGATTGTTTTATGATGACCTATAATTGGGCCAAACGGCGTTTTGCGATTTCATCAATAATGATTTCAAATTTCGCTGTTCGATGGCACGAATGTTGATTTACTCTTCATTAAACTCAGACACCGCCCCATTCCCAGGGGAAAGGCCATGGCTGCTGTAAATCAATCATCTCAAAAATGGTTTAAACATTTGATTTCGGTGGGTGTCACCCTCGTGGATTTCAATGCCCCCTGGTGCAAACCATGTCTCGCTCAGGAACCGATTATTAAGGCGCTCCAAAAAAATTACAAGGGAACGGCCAACGTCACGACATTGAATATTGACGAAAACCAGCAAATCGCTTTGAATTTAGGTATTCAGAGCATCCCGACCATTATTATTTACAGAAACGGCCGGGAAATGAACCGCTTTATCGGCCTTCAAACGACCGAAACCCTTCACAACGCACTGCGGGATGTAATCCATCCATCGAAGATGAAGCGCATACCGTAAAGGAAAAATCAGGTAAGGGATCAAGAGTAAAGGCAGGCAGCGGCTGTTACCCCCATACGGTTGCATTGTTGATCGATATCGGCACCAACGGTGAGATTTTCCTGGGTAACCGCGAATGACTGATGACCGCTGCCTGTAGCGCAAGTCCGGCTTTCGAGGGTGGAGGCATCCACCGGGGGATGCGGGCCGAAGACGGGGGCCATCGAAAAGGTGACCATCACCCCCCTGACACGGGCACATGACCTGACCATAGTGGGCAATGCCCCTGCTCGGGGGACCAGCGGGTCGGGGATGATCGATCTAGACTTGTAACAAAGGCGCCGTTTAAGCCGGCTTTATCACCCTGCTGGATCAAGCGGGTATGGATTTTTCAATGGCGAAAGCATCTATTGCACTCCCGTTGATCAAACTGCATGCGTTGGATTAATCTTCCTGCCCCGAACCCATTTCAATTTCCCGACAATCCGGGTCACTGCAGCATGGCGCCCCCTCGATCTGCAGCGCTTGAAATCCATCGATAACCCGTTCCAGAATAAATTTTTGGCCGCAAGCATCACAGTACTCATAGATCGGTGCATAGTCAAAGGCAGGCACGACGCGTATGCGTTTCAGACAATATGGGCACTGGACTTCTACCTCACTTTTTGAGGGTTTCAAGGTTTTCTCAACATGTCTTGACATGGTTTGCCTCCTTTCGAAATGCTGCTTTAAATAGCGGCTACTTCAATGAGAGCAATTTCCATGCCCCCGTTAGGGAAAATGCAGGTTTATGCTAAGGGTTTGCGCAAAAAATATGATGGGCAATAATGGAATTGCAAAGAAAAACGGACCTATAACCCATAATAAGGATTTGGTGATCAAGCCGGTCAGTGAACAAGCCGACCCGGCGCACACGCAAGGATGGCAAGCAACCGTAAGATGCGCTGCGGGCGGGCCCTATGAACTCGCGAACGCGCTCAAACCGTGCGGCCCGCTGATCCTTCGCTGCATCTAACGGTTGCTAAGCCACCCTT